>DASWKU010000389.1:0-8191 GCA_036396455.1 Flavobacteriaceae bacterium | reverse complement strand
GAAGAACTTGATTTAACAGGAATTCAACGCATCAATGTGATCTTTAAAATTAATGAAGAAGGTCATATTGTGGATGTAAAAGCAAGGGCCCCTGTCCCTGAATTGGAAAACGAAGCGATTAGGGTTATTAATTCACTTCCTAAATTTGAACCTGGTATCCACAAAGGGAAAAAAGTTACAGTGCCTTATTCGTTACCTATAATATTTAAAGTAACAGACAACGAAGCCAATTCAGACAAACCTAAAAACTAAACAACCTCATATTAGGTGAATAAAAGCATAGTTCAAATTATAGTACTAATAATGATATCCAAGACCGAAGCCCAAACTTCGGTTTTGCATGTTGCAGATAGTTTATATGTCATTGGCAATTATAGTAAGGCCATTGAACAGTATAAAAGTTATGATAGACCATTAGAGATTTATGATAAAATTGCAAGAGCTTATGTTGCAATTGGCAACTATGATGAAGCCTTAAAAAATTATGGATCCGGCATAAAGACCAATCCTGACGATGTTCTGTTGAAGTATGAATATGCCAAACTGCTATCAAAGACCAAAAAGTTCAAAGATGCCTCAAAAATGTTTAATGAATTAGTGTATTTAGATTACCGCAATCCCAATTATCATTATCAACTGGGTTTGGTGTTGGAGCAATTGGGGGATTCAACCGCAATGAATAGATTTTGGTCCACTTACGATTTAGACCCAACCCATCAAAAAGCCATTTATAAAATAGCAAAGCATTTTGTTCAAAAAAGGCAATATGGGTTGGCAGAAAAATATATTGACAAAGGATTGGATACTTATGAAAACAATGTAGAGTTAATAAACCTTAACGCATTAAATTTTTATTATCAACAAAATTACACAAAAGCTATTGTTTGGTTTGAAAAATTAATTTCGCTTGGTGAATCTTCTGAATTTATTCATGAAAAATTAAGTACTTCCTATGCACAAGAACATGAATTTAAAAAGGCCATAGAGCAACGATTACTGGCACTAAAATTCAATCCCTATGATGCCACAGCAATCTATGTTATTGGAACGTATTATGAAAAGTTGGAGGACTTTATAAATGCCGAAAAATTCATTAAACGGTCCCTCTTGCTCAAAGATGTACCCTTGGATGGCGAATACCAAAACCTTGGAATGGTTTACAACAGACAGGGAAAATATAGGGAAGCCATTGAAGCATTTCAAATTGCCATAAAAGAAAACCCTGAAAATATTGAGGTCGTCTTTTTATCCATTATATCCAAAGACAAGTATTATAAAGATATTGACACAAAAATTAAGCTGTATGAAAATTTCATGGAACAACATCCCCAAAGTGTTTATGTTCAATTTGCCAAAAGCCGCTTGAAAGAACTGAAACAAGAAAAGTTTTTAGAGGAAGATTAAGTCTAAAACTAAAAAAATTGTACTTTTCGATTTCAGTTTTATATTCATGAAGCGCTTATCACTTATTTTTTGTGTTTTTGTATTGGCATCTTGTAATTACTTTGAAAAAAAGAAAGTCTACACCAAAGATATTCTGCAGGAAGAATTGCAAACCTTCAATTGGAACGATGTCGATGAATATCCAACTTTTGCTTCCTGTGACACCACTTCTGGAAAGGAGAACAAAAGGTACTGTTTTGAAAATACCTTGCTGCAAGTATTAAATAACAGTCTTGCTCAACAAAACATTGTGGTTACAGAAGATGTCAACGATACCATTCTGTTAAAGATTACCATAGACAATCAGGGGAATTTTACCGTTAATGACATCCAAAGCAGTGAACTGACCAAAGCACAGATCCCGAAAATAGACAGTTTGTTGATCCACAGTTTTGATTCACTCCCAAAAATATATCCTGCCATTAAACGAAGCCAACAAGTCGCCACACAATTTAGTTTACCTGTGGTAGTAAGGATAAATGAACTCACAAATTAAACTTGTAACCAAGGGTTATATTGGTAGAAAAATTGCCATTGTTTTCCACCAGTGCTGCGAAAAGTTCATTATAATTAATGGTCAAATAACTGCTGTCCGTCAATCGTATATCGGCTCCAATACCAAAGGTAAGTGGTATATCAACAACGGTTTCATTGATATCAACTGGCACGTCATTTGCTCCTGGAACCGTGTTTTTCAAAAAATTAAGAGTAGCAAATTTTGATTGTCCATAAAGGCTAAAGGAACGGGCATTTATGACTCTAAAGCGGTAGCCCAAAGCCAATTCTGTAGTTGAATATTTAAAATCATCGGTCTCAAAAACATGCCTTAATTGCATAAATAAGGCGTGCCTTTTAATTCGGTTGCCATCCAATAATTCCAATTCTGCTCCAAATTGAGGTGACTTTGTATTATTGGGATTATTTATAAATGGACTATTGGTAATACCGCCAAAAACTCCCAATAACAGTTGAAGTTTGGCATTATAAATAGATGACGAATAAGTTGGATCTTGGGACAGGTTGTATTCATCAATAAAAGATTTTAGGTCTGTTAAAGTGAGATTCACATTATCTGCGTTAACATCCGTAAGGTTTTGAAGCGTGGTTTTATATTCTTCTTGATAATGACGGTTTTCACCTCTTGTATTGACCAGTTCCGTTATCGTATTGTCAGTTGTTCGAACAAAATATCGATAATGGCCGTCAATGATGTTCCAAAGTAAATCCAATTGGCCATCAACTTCAGTTTTTAGTAGAAGTGTTTCGCCTTTTATGGTGTAGGTTTCTTGAGCATTTAATGAAGCAATACCTAAGAAAAAACAAAAAAGAAAAATTATTTTTTTCATTTGGATTCAGGATTTGAGATGAAGTGATTTAAACTTTTTCGATTGAAGCGAAAATCAGTCATTTTTTGTACAATCGAAGCCTTTTTTGAGTTGCATAGCATCGCTACGGAAAGAAAAAAAGACGTAGAGTGGACAAAAAAGGACGATTTTTTAGCCAATTAGAAAAAGTTTAAACCACTTCCATAAGTAAATCTAACAAAAATAAATGATAACAACACTATGTACTGCTGCACGACAAAAATCATCGATGTTGCAAATAATGGAACGCAGACCAGCCTGCCGGCAGCTAGTTGACACTGATACAAACTGCGCAAATCATAAAAATCAGCGTTATCAGCGTTCTTTTTATGAAATACCAGGAAAAGTGATTTTTATCGTTCACCTCTATGTCCTGAATGTACGTCCTTTCCATTCATATCCTCTAAAAATGGATGCAAAAGCTACAAACACACTAAAAAAAGGATATAAAATACTGGCAAAAAAGTAGGACAAAAGATAGTGTTCCTGATTAAAAAAACGCACAGTTTTAAACAACAATAAAAAATCCAATCCAAATTTTATAAGGAATGTATAGATCAAAACTTTTGGAGGGACAATGCCAACTGCCGTGATCATTATTAAACAAATAATCAAAGCATTCATAAACAATACTAAAATTCCAGTGAGTTTTCCAAAGAGGTTACTATAGCTGGAGGTTTTTGCAGCCCAACGCAAACGTTGAGATACGAGATTTTTAAAATTGGTTTCTGGTATGGTTGATACCGTGGCATGTAAATTTTTTAAATAACAAACGTGTTGTGGTTCTTTTTTCATGGCCTTTTCAAGTAAAAAAATGTCATCACCACTGGCAATATTGGTGTTGCCTTCAAATCCTTTTAGGGTATTGAAAAGCGATGTTCTGTAAGCTAAATTGGCACCATTGCATAAAAAGGGTCTTTTAATTCCGAAACCACCAATGGTCGCCCCCTGTAAACTTAAAAAATCCAAAACCTGGAACCGTTCAAAAAACGAATGGACCTTTGTATAGGTTACCGGTGCAACAATATAGTTTACATCATGACTTTGAATGAAACAATCAAAGGTATCCAACCAATATTTTGGCAAGATACAATCGGCATCTGTTGTAACGATCCATTCATAATTGGCTATCGCAAGAGCAGTGGAAATGGCATCTTTTTTTGGGGCATTGGTTTGTCTATTGTTGTTTATTATTCTTGAACCGTTATGGAATTTCCCCAGAAATTTCTCGATGAGTTTTACGGAATTATCACTGGATTCATCATCTACAAAAATGAATTCAAATCGCTCTTTGGGATAATTAAGTTCCGAAATTGATTTTAACAATAAGGGCAAATGCTCGGCTTCATTTCTGAAAGGGACAATGATTGTAAACTTGGTCTTTGCTGGGATATCTTTAAGCTGAAATTCTTCAACCTTGTCAAAACCAAGAACAAAACTTCCTATTAAAACCACATAAAAAAGTGTAATGATCAAGGCAATAAGTGTCATAATGGATTGAGGTTTTTAAGAAAATTCTTTGCAGTTTGTTTAACAACCTGACAAAAATATGAAAATCCATACGGCTTTATCATTCATATTAGTATAAATGACATAAAATGTGCTAATAACGGACTTCAAACAATAAGTACAAAAAAGAATTGTTTAGATTTGTAAAGCAACCCAATCTTTAAAAATTAAACCATGCATTGTATATGAACTTTATTAAAAAATATCTGTTCGCTTATGTCTTAGTTTTGGCCGTATCAAATCTGTTTGGCCAACGAGAAACCAACAAATGGAAGGCGCAGCTTGCACTAGGGGCCAATAGCCCTTCACAATCCGGATTTGTTGAAGGTTTTCAGGGTAAGTCCCTAAATTTCCCTACTATAAATTTGGGAATCCAAAACATGTTCAAAAAACAATTTGGAGCAAAGTTGGATTTTGGCTTCAACCGAATTTCCAACGACGACAGTTCCCCAGAATTTAAGCTGAATTACTCCCGAATCAATGCACAACTCGTTTTTGATCCAACCTATAGCTTAGATTTTTTGCCACAACGCACGGGCCTTGTCCTACATGCCGGTCCAGGGTATTCCTTTGTGAAACCTTTAGGGAATTATAGCGATAACAACACCTCATTTTTTAATGTCATGGGAGGTCTGGAAGTGCATTTTGGATTGGCTGAACGCGCTTCACTATATGTTGACACTTCCTATATTCTGGGATTTGGTAAAGATTTTGATCCCATCACCGAAGGCTACGGATCATTTAATGGAAACCTATTGACCATAAGTTTAGGAATTACGTTTTCATTGAGCGGGTGCCAATATTGTACTGATAATGAGTAAAGAAAAAATTATTTTAGGCATCGATCCCGGAACTACCATTATGGGTTTTGGGCTTATAAAAGTGGTGGGTAAGACCATGATTTTTATGCAACTCAATGAATTGGATCTAAAAAAATATGAAGACCACTACCTAAAACTTAAACTCATTTTTGAACGCACCCTTGAATTGATCGATACCCACCATCCTGATGAAATTGCTATTGAAGCCCCATTTTATGGAAAGAATGTACAAAGTATGCTCAAGCTTGGACGCGCTCAGGGTGTGGCCATGGCAGCGGGTTTAAGTCGTGAAATTCCAATTACTGAATATTCTCCAAAAAAAATCAAGATGTCCATCACAGGAAATGGAAATGCCAGTAAAGAGCAGGTCGCCAAAATGCTCCAAAGTGTCTTGAATTTAAAGACCTTGCCCAAAAATTTGGATGCGACCGATGGTTTGGCGGCAGCGGTTTGCCATTTTTACAATGAAGGTAAAGTTGAAGGCGCTAAAAGTTATACGGGTTGGAGTGCTTTTGTAAAACAGAATGAGGATAGAGTTAAAAAATAGTTGATTTGTTTTTCGTTAATGTGTTGATTTGTCATTCCTGCGAAGGCAGGAATCTACTTTTAAAGTATAAATTATGAAAGAGCATCTAGAAGTTTTTTTTCAAAATCCATGGTCTTATATTTTTGCATTTATATTGTTAGGATTGTTCTATTATTTCAAAAAAAAGCTTGAAAATCTTGCAGATAAAAGTGATATAGCAAATATAACTAGAGAAGTTGAGTCTGTAAAAAGTGAATTTAATGCAGATTTAGAAAAGCTCAAAGTAAATTTAGATGTTTTAAAGTCAAATAGAATAAATCAGATAAACGAAAAGCGTAAAGCTATTTATACTCTTTGGATTAGTTTAGCTAATTTAAATAATAAGTTAGATTCTTTTTTTGGTGTTAACATTAAAGATGAAAGTGACTGTATTACCTATTGTCAAGAAATTGATATTCAATATTTTGAGTTTCATAAAGAATTAACAGTTTTTGAATTAATATTAATAGAGGAGATTGGGGATGATTTCAAGGAAATTTTAAATCAATTTATGGTTGCCTTAATGAACAAAGAAAAAGCAGTAAAAAATGGGATTATTGAATTGGGCAAATTTAAACTTTCAGATACAAATAAATCTATTGATAGATATACTGAAAATCTGATTCAAGTTAAAAACCAAGTTGAAATTCAAAATGAAACATATTTTAGGTGTTACAATAGCCTTAAAGATAAGTTGTCAAAGTTTTTAAAAAGGATTCATGAAAATTCTTAATAATTAAGTAATCAATCATGTCCGGCATCTACATCCATATCCCATTTTGCAAGCAGGCCTGTCATTACTGCGATTTCCATTTTTCAACCTCATTAAGAAAGAAAGGTGAACTCGTCAATGCTTTGGTAAAAGAACTGAAACTACGTAAACACGAATTAAAAAACCAAACTGTTGAGACCATTTATTTTGGCGGTGGAACACCTTCGTTATTGTCGAATGACGAATTACGATTGTTGATGGATACCCTTTATGAACATTATAATGTTGTTCCAAATCCGGAGATTACATTGGAAACCAATCCGGATGATTTACTGTCTGTTCGAGCGGAGTCGAGAACTATTTTCCAAGACTACCTTTCCATTGGCATCAATCGCCTAAGCATCGGTATTCAATCCTTTTTTGAAGAGGATTTAAAACTTATGAATCGCGCCCATAACACCTTTGAAGCCAAACGGTGTTTGGAAGATGCTACAAAGCATTTTGAAAATATTACCATCGATTTGATTTATGGAATACCAGGGTTGACAAATGAACGTTGGATCGAGAATATTGAAACAGCGTTATCTTTTAATATTCCTCATATTTCAAGTTACGCCTTAACTGTTGAACCTAGAACAGCTTTGGAAGCATTCATAAAAAAGGGTGTTATTCAAAATGTGAACGACGAATTGGCAGAACAGCAATTTCAACTTTTAATTGAAAAATTGGAAGCTTCTGGTTTCATACAATATGAACTTTCCAATTTTGGAAAACCCAATTATTTTTCTAAGCACAATACAAGTTATTGGCAGGGAAAACCCTATTTGGGAATTGGGCCTTCGGCACATTCGTTTAATGGAGACCAACGGAGTTGGAATGTCCGTAACAATTCCATTTATATCAATTCCATTTCCCATGATGTATTGCCAATGGAGGTTGAGGTACTTTCAATAAATGATAAATATAATGAATATATCATGACGGGGTTGCGGACCATTTGGGGTGTTTTGCTACAAAAAGTGGAGCAAGATTTCGGAGAAAGCTATAAAAAATACCTTTTGGAACAGTCCCAAAAACATATTGACCAACATTTATTGTATATTAATGGAGACAAAGTATTGGTCACTAAAAAAGGAAAATTTTTAAGTGATGGGATCGCTTCCGATTTATTTATGTTGAATTTAAGTTAACCCTCTCAGTCCCGAAGCGTCGGGATTAAACCCTGAGAGGGTTTCAAAACGATATGGCCTCATTGGATAAAATAGACTTTGGTGGTTATTACCATATTTATAATAGAGGAAATAATGGTGATACCATCTTTTTTGATGAAGAAAATTATGGCTACTTTTTTTCACTTTATCTTAAATATATTTACCCTATTGCCGATACCTTTTGTTGGTGCTTGTTAAAGAATCATTTTCATTTTTTAATTCGGATTAAAGAGCTTGATGAAATTGAATTGGAACAATTGAGCTATTCAAAGCATATTACGGTAAGTAAAGATAAAGTAAACCCTTCTGGGCAATTTTCACATCTTTTCAATGCCTATACACAAGCCATAAATAAAAGGTATCATCGTACAGGAAGCGTATTTGAAAAGCCTTTTCAAAGAAAAATAATTGCCACTCAGGATTATTTTATAAAACTGATTTTTTATATTCACAACAATCCGGTCCATCATGGTTTGGTAAAGAATATTTCAGATTACAAATGGTCATCATACCATTCAATCGTATCCTCTAAACCAACTTATTTGTTGAGAAATGAAGTAATTGAT
>DASWKU010000388.1:0-2396 GCA_036396455.1 Flavobacteriaceae bacterium | reverse complement strand
AGCCGCAGTGTCAGTTCTTACAGATGAATGCGACCCAGATAACTTGAAGCCTGTAATTATTTCGGAAATCATTGAAATGGCCGAAAGGGCAGAACCCAACATGATCGTTTTGTTTAAAGAATTGATAAAATCACTATGATGGGTTGGCAGTACACAGTCGCAGTTCACGGTGCCGAAATTTTAAAACTAAATCCGTCAAGCCTCTAAAAGCAAAGCGGTCTAAAATCCGCAACCCAATTATGAGTTATTTAAAAAAAACCACCCACAACGTTTATAAAGAGGCCGCATTGACCCCGGAAGTTGGCCTGTGCTGCACCACAAATCCCATTTGGGAATTGCCCGGTTTAAAAATTCCAAAAATCATGCAAGAGATGAACTATGGTTGCGGTAGCACCGTCCATGCACGAGATTTGACCAACAATCCTAAAATGTTGTATGTAGGTGTCGGTGGCGGAATGGAACTATTGCAATTCTCCTACTTTAACCGTCAAAAAGGAGGCGTGATTGGTGTAGATGTCGTTGATGAAATGCTTGAGGCTTCACGTAAAAATTTCAAAGAAGCCGAAAAACTGAATCCTTGGTTCAAAAGCGAGTTTGTGGAGCTTAAGAAAGGGGATGCCTTGAACCTTCCTGTTGAAGATAACAGTATCGATGTCGCCGCCCAAAACTGTTTGTTCAATATTTTTAAGGCTGAAGACTTAAAAAAAGCGATTGCCGAAATGTATCGCGTTTTAAAACCTCATGGCCGTTTGGTGATGAGCGATCCCACTTGCGAACAGCCCATGAATGAGGAGTTACGAAACGACGACCGACTTCGCGCATTGTGCTTAAGCGGAAGCATACCTATTGCAGAATACGTAAAAATGCTGACCGATGCCGGATTTGGAACCATCGAAATTCGCGCCCGAAAGCCCTATAGGGTGCTTGATCCCAAACATTACAATACCGACGAACTGATTTATATTGAATCCATAGAAGTAGCTGCAATTAAAGATCCAATGCCAGAAGATGGCCCTTGTGTTTTTACCGGAAAAGCCGCAATATATTTTGGAAACGATAACTTTATAGATGACAAAAAAGGACATATCTTGCTAAAAAACCAACCCTTGGCCATCTGTGATAAAACCGCCAAAGCTTTGGCTTCACTTGGAAGGGATGATATTTTTATAAGTAATTCGACTTACCATTATGATGGTGGCGGTTGTTGCTAAAAAATGGAAAAATACATTGACATCATTATAAAATCCTATTCAAGTTATTGGAATTACCTAAAGTATGAGTTGATTTCATTAAACCATTGGGACAACTATTTTTATGGGTTGATAGCCATTTCACTATTGGTTTGGCTGTTGGAAATCATTTTCCCTTGGCGTAAGAATCAATCCATTTTCAGAAAGGATTTTTGGCTGGATGCCTTCTATATGTTCTTTAATTTTTTCCTGTTGAACCTGATAGTTTTAATAGCACTTTCCAATACTGCTGCCACATTTTTTAATGATGTTTTGGGAAAAATTGGGCTATCCGTTTCCAGTTTTCAACTCTTTGATGTTGATGATTTGCCCAAAGGCTTGGGATTGTTCCTGTTTTTTGTGGTTTCAGATTTTGTCCAATGGAACACCCACAGGTTATTGCACCACGTCCCTTTATTTTGGAACTTCCACAAGGTGCATCACAGTGTGAAACAAATGGGATTTGCTGCCCATTTGCGCTATCACTGGATGGAACCCGTAATTTATAAATCGCTACTTTATATTCCTTTGGCCATTATTGGCAATTATAATGCAAAGGATGTTGCCATTGTTTACTTTTTCACCTTGGCCATTGGTCATTTAAACCATGCCAATCTGGGTTGGGATTATGGTTCTTTAAAGTACATTTTCAACAATCCCAAAATGCATATTTGGCATCATGCCAAAGATTTACCTGAAAACGCTAAGTATGGTGTGAACTTTGGACTCACATTGAGCATTTGGGATTATCTCTTTAAAACCAACTACATTCCTTACAGTGGAAAAGATATAGAACTCGGTTTCAAGGGAGATGAAAATTTTCCAGAGCATTTTTTGACCCAGGAATTATACCCGTTAAAAATAAAGAAAGACCATGAATAAGTTCATTTTAATGCTATTTACCGTAACAGCTTTAACGGGTTGTTTGGATGCAAAGGGGTTTCCAATAAAGGATTTAAACCCGTATGGCAATGAAAGCAATGTTGTGGATCACAGTGCCTGGGATGGGTTGTTAAAAAAATATGTGGCAGATAACGGCGACGTCAATTATAAAGGTTTTAAAAAAGATGCCAAATTATTGTACAACTACATTGGGTATTTGGCCACTAAGGTCCCCTCTGAAAATTGGAGCAAACAGGAAAAATTGGCCTATTTCATTAATGTGTA
>DASWKU010000387.1:0-2620 GCA_036396455.1 Flavobacteriaceae bacterium | reverse complement strand
CCATTGGTACTTCTAAACTCATCGGCGGCCCATTTTTCTATGGCCTTGAGCATATCTTCATTGATCCTAAGTGCAAAAGCTTTTTTCTTTGACATTCTTTATCTGTTTTTTTCACGTTCGAAGACCACAAATCCAATGCCGCCATGTCTGTTATTGGTAATGGTATTGACAATCCAACTTTCTTTGGCATATTTGTTAATGATCTCTTCCAATTTTTCGGATCTTTTTCTAAACCCCAAACCAGGTGATATCACTTTATATTCTTTCATTATCAAGTATTTAAAGTCCCGGTATTTAAAACGGGAGAAGCATCTTTATCACCGCAAAGAATGACCATTAAATTGCTTACCATGGCCGCTTTGCGTTCATCATCTAAATCAATAATCTGTTTTTTGCTTAATTCATTCAATGCCATTTCCACCATGCTGACAGCACCTTCCACAATTTTATGTCTTGCAGCTACTATGGCAGTTGCCTGTTGACGCTTTAACATGGCATTGGCGATTTCCTGTGCATAGGCCAAGTAACCAATTCGTGCTTCCAAGACTTCAATTCCTGCTATGGATAATCGCTCGTCTATTTCTTTCTCAAGAGCGTTGCTCACCTCATTTACGCTTGACCGTAACGTGATATCCTCATCATGGCCTTCATCGGCAAAATTGTCGTAGGGATACATACTTGCCAATTTTCGCACTGCGGCATCTGTTTGAACACGTACAAAATTTTCATAGTTGTCAACATCAAAAGCAGCTTTATAAGTGTTTTGAACCCGCCAAACCAATATGGTACTTATCATTACCGGATTGCCAAGTTTGTCATTTACTTTCAAGCGTTCACTATCAAAATTACTGGCGCGCAATGAAATTTTCTTTTTGGTATAAAACGGATTGACCCAAAAAAAGCCATTTTTTTTGACCGTGCCAATATATTCACCAAATAGTAACAATACCCTTGAGCCATTAGGTTCAACCATAATGAATCCCGGAGCCAGAAGAATTCCTGTGAAAATTGCCAATATTGCCCATGGATTTTTTAATGCAATTAGGGCAAAAACACCTCCTAAAACCCAAATCAGATCTAAAAACAGGACTAGGTAACCGTTTGTTGGGACAATGATTTTTTCTTCTTTCATGATTATAAAATTTAATATGATATTAAAATAATATCATAAAGATATTATATTTAACACTGATTTCCAAATTTTTTAAGTGATCGAGGATTTATTTTCCAATAAATGGCTTTATTGATATTGACGGCTTTAAATAAATTAATTCTATGGCTTGGTGAAATCAAGAATTGCCGTTATCACATCTTGAGAAAGGGGTCTTGCAGATTCGTTGTAAGATTTTGCATTTTCCAGATCATCCCCTTCAATAATAAACAGGACATGATTCATTTTATCAACAATTTTTAAATTGGCATGTTGTGAAGCTGCTTTCAAAAGGTTGGCCTCTTCAACGGAGACTTGCAAATCCTTTGTCCCATTGATGATCAGGATGGGCATGTCCAAGGATTTTATCACGTCCTGGGGATTGTATTGCATCCAGTTCATCATAAAAGGTTGTATTTCAATATTAAATATAGAACTTAAAGCTGGTGGATAATCTGGTGTAGTTTTTCCCTGGCGCATAATGTCAAAAACTCTTTTGGTATCGGGAGTGTACATGGGTGCGGTTTTTTGAACCTGATCTATGATGACTTTATCTATACTTTGTCCCGCACCGGATAACGAAATGAAACCATTGACCCTGTCTTTTGCCGCCAACATGCCAACAAGGCTACCTTGACTATGGCCAATCACATAAATTTTTGAGTAAGCATTGGTTTTTTTAAAATACTCAATGACCGAAATGGCATCGGTCACAAAATTATCAAACATGATGTTTTTATCAACATTTCCATTTTTGATTTGTTTTACTATGCGTTTATCATAACGAAAGGTAGCAATACCATGGCTTGAAAGCGCTTCAGCCAATTTTTTTAAAGCATTGTTTTTTAAAAAGTTTTGATTGCCGTTTCTGTCTGTTGGTCCTGAACCAGCAATAATTATAGCCAGGACAGGTTTCTCTTTTGAAGTTGGCATGAGCAAAGTGCCATCCACAAAAGCGTTTATTGTAATATCTTCACTTGAATAATTAACCTCCTGTGCCATGCCCGATAGAAAACTCAAGAGAAAAATTAGCATGAGCGGTAATTTTATAATTCTCACTTTATATACGGTTTTTTTAAGACGATCAAAATTACACAAAAGACAAATAGATTGCTGATGTATTAACGTTTCTGTATCCTTTTTATTTAGTAGCTGATTGGAATTTTATTTTTTTAAAAATGTATTTCATCGGTAAATACGAATATTTCATCTTTAAATGTTAAAATATTGTGTATTTCATCGATTTATTTAGTATTTAAACTGATAAATTAAAATATAATTCTACATTTGAAATGTACTAAAATTTAGTTTTTAGTTCAATGGATTAATTAATTAATATTTGCCTTATGTTGATGGAGTTAGAGACCCTAAATCTACACATAGTAAAAAAGCAAATTAGAAAGACCGAGATTGAGGGATCTCGGTCTTTTCTTTTTATACAGGTTCAATTGTTCTGAAGGTTAAATTGAT
>DASWKU010000386.1:0-1898 GCA_036396455.1 Flavobacteriaceae bacterium | reverse complement strand
TTCAATTTCAATAACTCCTCGCTTTGTTGCCCCGGCCCTAAAGGGTGCAAATCGAGGAAAATCAGGCTCCCTTTAGGGTTGGGGTCATACTGATTTTCCGATTAAATTGTTCTAAAAACAATTTTTTGTCATGTACACAGTTAAGTTAGTTATTAAATTAATGAGTGTAAAGAGTCGGGCCTTGGTTTGGCTCTTTATATTTTAAAACGGTAAAAAGTAATACTTGGTAAAATTTCAGAAACTAATTCCTTAGTGGTTTTAATTTCTGAGTTTTTAATACATACTCAATTGAATTTGAAAGTGTAATATTGGTATAAAAAAAGTTCAAATATAAAAAGGACATTTTTATCCTAAATATGATTTTTATCATGTTTTTTAATTATATCAGGCCATATTTTTGTGCCAATAAAAAATTTATAATTATGATAAAATCACTAAAATTTATGACGGTATTGTTTTTTGTCCTGCTAATGAGCTGTGGTGGCAAGGAAGAAAAAAAGAAAGAATCATTTACTCTAAAAAAGAAAACTGAAACAGAATCAACTGTCGCTGTAAAAAAGACCAACACTTTGGCATCAGCTAGGGTAGATATGGAAAACAAGGGTATTGGTCCAATTAAATCGGTTCAATTGGGTTCAGAAATTGATCAATCGATGGCAACTCACGGGGCAGATGTTTATAAAAAAATGTGCACTGCTTGCCATAGACCCGACAAAAAGTTCATTGGTCCAGCACCAATTGGTGTTTTGGAACGCAGAACCCCGGAATGGATCATGAACATGATTCTAAACCCAGAAGAAATGGTCCAGAAAGACCCTCTAGCCAAAGACCTTTTAATGGAATTCAATGGCTCTCCAATGGCCAACCAAAACTTGACCCAAGAAGAAGCTAGAGCCGTATTGGAGTATTTCAGAACACTTAAATAACTATATATGAAAACAATCAAACATCTATTTTTTGTTTTTGCATTTTTAGCACTGGTTAATTCCTGCAAGAACGAAAACAAAGAAGCCTCAACGAGCTCAACAGTAACCCCTCAAAATGAATCAACCGAAAAAACCGGTCAAGCATTTATTGAAGGTGATGTGGCCAAACCAAACGTTTTGCAAATCGCCATTGGATCACCAGATCATACAACTTTAGTGGCGGCTGTACAGGCTGCCCAGTTGGAAAATGCCTTGGTCAACGCTGGACCTTTAATGGTATTTGCTCCAACCAATGAGGCTTTTGCAGCTTTACCGGAAGGCACGGTTGAAAATTTGCTCAAGCCGGAAAACAAAGAGGCTTTGGCCAATATTTTAAAGTTTCATGTCACTCCTGGCAACTATTCCAAAGAGTTCTTGAAGAAGTTTAAGAAGTTAGGACAGGCCAATAATGACTATGTTTCTGTAGAGGTTGTAGATGGCGAACCATTAATTGGAGGCGCAAGGATTTTGGCAAGTGTACCAGCCGGAAATGGCATTGTACATGTCATAGATAAAGTTTTATTACCGCCGACCAAAGAATAAAATCACTAATCAAATAAATATAACAATGAAAAATATATTAAAATCAATCATTGCAACCCTAAGTATGCTAATGGTATTTACCGGTTGTAACAATCAAGGTTCTGGCAGTAAATCGGGAGCGTTATCAAGTAATGCTGCAGAAAAAGTGTATGTAGCTCCAGGTGAAAAGGATGAATTTTATGCCTTTATTTCGGGAGGATTCAGTGGTCAACTGGCGGTTTATGGCCTGCCATCCGGTAGGTTATTTAAAGTAATTCCGGTATTCTCCCAAGATGCTGAAAAAGCTTATGGGTACAATGAAGAAACAAAACCCATGTTGAATACTTCCCATGGCTTTGTGCCTTGGGATGATTCCCATCACCCTGATATTTCACAAACCAACGGTGTTTT
>DASWKU010000385.1:0-1960 GCA_036396455.1 Flavobacteriaceae bacterium | reverse complement strand
CTAGGCTGTTTTGTATTCGACCATTTTCTTTCCAATCTAAACTTTCAATTATAAATTGACGATAAGCATTTATGCGTTATTTTTTGTAAGTTTAAAGCTGGCTTTTCTTTATTAAAACGGGTTTCATATTTCCTTTTTTTTAATGAAACATAAATGTAGCTCATGAAAATCATTTTCGGTTTACTTGTTTTGGCCATCTGCTCTAATGAATGTCGTCAGCAACCTTATCAAATTTCCAATCAGGTTCAAGACGATATGGTTATAACTTATGAAGCAAATACTCGTGGATTTTATGAAAAAATATGGATTACCAAAAGTTCCGTTTCTTTCTCAAATGATAGGAGCTTAAAAATTGTGGTGTCTTCAAAATGTCAAAGTGAAGATTGGGAAGACCTTGTTGCCCTTATGAAAGAAATAAAACTCCAAGAACTTCCAGAATTGGAACCACCTTCCAAAATGCATCAGTATGATGGTGCAGCGATGGCCACTTTAAAAGTTGAGCTGAACAATACCGTTTATAAGACCAAGATATTCGACCATGGTCATCCTCCCAAGGCCATTTCGCAACTTGTTAACAAAGTGTTATCCATTAAAGAAATGGTGGTAAAACATTAGAGATGTTGTACCTTTGCTTTAAAATTTGAAGATGAACATTCAAGAGATACAAAACGATATTATTGATGAATTTTCCATGTTTGACGATTGGGAAGAACGTTATCAATATATGATAGATTTGGGCAAAACCTTACCTTTGATTGCTGAACAATATAAAACCAAAGAACATATCATTAAAGGTTGCCAAAGTAAGGTTTGGGTCCATGCTGAAATGAAGGATGGAAAAGTTGAGTTCACTGCCGATAGTGACGCCATTATTACAAAGGGAATCATTGCGATTTTGGTTCGTGTGTTTTCCAATCAACAACCAAAAGATATTATTGAAGCCAATACCGATTTTATTGACAAAATTGGGCTCAAGGAACATTTATCACCCACCCGTGCAAACGGTTTGGTGAGTATGATAAAACAACTTAAAATGTATGCCATTGCATACCAAACACAATTAAATTAAGTATAAAATGGAAACAACAATAGACACCAATGCACTGGGCGAAAAAATAGTTCGTGTTTTAAAGACCATTTACGATCCCGAAATTCCCGTGGACATTTATGAACTCGGGCTCATTTATGATGTGTTTGTGAACGAAGATTATGATGTAAAAATCTTAATGACCCTAACAACGCCCAATTGTCCGGTTGCCGAAACTTTGCCTTTGGAGGTAGAGGAAAAGGTCAAATCGATAAATGAAGTTAAAAGTGCCGAAGTGGAAATCACGTTCGACCCACCGTGGAATCAAGACTTGATGAGCGAAGAAGCGAAACTTGAATTGGGAATGCTTTAAAATATGCCTGAAGATATTGTAAATAGGGTCGCCAATAGCAAATTGGTGGTTATCGATTTGGAAGATTACTATCCAACCGGAAGACGTATATTGTTTGATATCAAAGACTGGCTATTTGAGGGATTGGTGCTTCGCGAAAAGGAATTTAGGGCACAAGTGAACACCCATGATTGGTCACAATATCAAGACACCTATGTCGCTTTGACCTGTTCAACAGATGCCATTGTTCCTGCTTGGGCATATATGCTATTGACCATACATTTGGAACCTTACGCCAAAAAAATACTAATTGGCGATTTGGAACAGTTGGAAGGTTCAATATATCAAACCATTATAGAACATTTAGACGTTGAGCCTTTCAAGGACAAACCTCTCATCATAAAAGGATGCTCCAATAAACCTGTTCCAGCGAACGCTTATATTTTATTGTCCCAAAAGTTAAAACCTATAGCTAAATCCATTATGTATGGCGAAGCCTGTTCTTCGGTGCCATTATTTAAGAAAAAATAGAATTCCAAAACCTTCAGATTTATTTCTATATTAGTTTTTTAATACTTAGT
>DASWKU010000384.1:0-1746 GCA_036396455.1 Flavobacteriaceae bacterium | reverse complement strand
CAGCGAACTTGAGCGTATGGCCGATGTCAAGACCATTACCGGGGCATTTACAGGAGCCTATGTTGAACATCCGTTCACAAAACAGCCTATTCCGGTTTGGATTGGTGATTATGTATTGGCCGGTTACGGCACGGGCGCAGTGATGTCGGTGCCTTGTGGTGACCAACGTGATTATGATTTTGCAAAGCATTTCAAGATTCCAATTCCCAATATTTTTAGCCCCCTAACCCCCAAAGGGGGGACCGAAGCCCAAGTAAATTTAATTGCGGATGCCGCTTTTACTGAGAAATCTGGGTTCGTTTTTAAAAATTCAGATTTCTTAGATGGTTTGTCATATAAACAAGCCACAAAAAAAGTTATTGAAGAACTTGAAAAGATAGGTCAAGGCAAAGGGAAAACCAATTACCGATTGCGTGACGCTGTATTTTCCCGTCAGCGCTATTGGGGCGAACCCTTTCCTGTGTATTATGTCAACGGAATGCCCCAAATGATTGACGAAAAACATTTGCCCATTGAATTGCCCGAAGTTGAAAAATACTTGCCCACCGAAACTGGCGAACCACCTTTGGGCAATGCTACGGTTTGGGCTTGGGATACTAAAAATAACAAGATAGTTTCAAATGAACTTGTCGCCCCGAGCGCAGTCGAGGGGCCTCACAACGGGGTTTACCCATTAGAACTCAATACGATGCCGGGTTGGGCGGGAAGCTCCCAATACTTCAACCGTTATATGGATCCCCACAATGACAATGAGATATTTTCGCAGGAAGCCATTAATTATTGGCAACAGGTGGATTTATATATTGGTGGAAGCGAACATGCTACAGGACATTTATTGTATTCTCGTTTTTGGCAAAAGTTTATGTTTGATAAAGGGTTGGTACCTGTTGACGAATATGCCAAAAAACTGATTAACCAAGGAATGATTTTGGGGATGAGTGCTTTTTTAAATAAATTAAATGTAAATTTTTTTCATAAAAGTAGTGATAACGCTATACCGTTCAGGTTTGATAATGTATATATTAGTAACGGCTTTTTCACAAAAATGATACGGGGAGCAGATATTAAAAATAGAATTCAGCATCTATTCTCTGAAGAGGATAAGATTTATTTAGACGATGAAAAATATGTTTTAAACTACGTAGGCGTTAATGAACAAAAGCATGTACATGTATCCTTTGTCAATGCTTCAGATGAATTGGATATTGAAGCATTTAAAAATTGGAGGCCTGAATATCAAGATGCAGAATTCATTTGTGAAGAAGATGGCACTTTTAAAGTTTTAAGATATCCCGAAAAAATGTCAAAGTCCAAATACAATGTCGTCAACCCAGACCAAATTTGCCATGATTATGGTGCCGACAGTTTACGATTGTACGAAATGTTCTTGGGGCCATTGGAACAGGCCAAACCTTGGAACACAGCGGGTATCACAGGCGTTCATGGCTTTCTTAAAAAACTATGGAGACTGTATCATCAAGGAGATGATATTAATAAAGACAACCCTAAATATTATCTTCATGACCCAAAAACACAAAGTGCTTATGAGGCTTTTAAAGTTGTTAAAAGAGGATTTGGTGTGACAGATACAGAACCCACAAAAGAGAACCTAAAAACATTGCATAAAACTATAAAAAAGGTCGAGGAAGATATCGAGAATTTCTCATTTAATACATCAGTTTCTACCTTTATGATTGCCGTGAATGAGTTGACTTTACAAGAATGTAAAAGTAAAGCAATATTAGA
>DASWKU010000383.1:0-2293 GCA_036396455.1 Flavobacteriaceae bacterium | reverse complement strand
AAACGGTACTGGGTTTTTCATGAAAAGGCGCACGAACAGAGCAAGTCCCATTCACAATAATGGGATTGAAGTTCTTTTCCCATTCTTCGTTCCAATTGGTTTGCTCAATCTCTTCAAAGGTATAGCTGATTTCAAATTCATTGGTCCCGACCCTTCGGGATAAGATTTGAATGTCCTCCAAAATATCCTCCCTCCAATCTCCTTTTTGGATATAGGCACTCAACCCTTCTTCGGTCTCAACAAAGCTTTCAAAACCTGCTTCTCCCAATTCTGCAATTAAAATATCAACGCCGGGTTGCAGCGGTTTAACAGTGAAATTGTAACCTATGTAGGTAGTGTTTGGCATTGTTTTAACCCGTTTAAAACGCGTTCACAATATCAAAAAAATCTTTGGCCTTAAGTGAAGCACCACCGATCAATCCGCCATCCACATCGGGTTTTGAAAAAATTTCTTTGGCGTTGTCGGGTTTAACACTTCCGCCGTAAAGTATGGAAACGCTGTTTGCAACCTCAATTCCATATTTATCTGTCAATGTTTTTCGAATAAAGGCATGCATGTCCTGTGCTTGCTCTGGACTTGCGGTTTCCCCTGTGCCAATGGCCCAAACAGGCTCATACGCCAATATAATATTTGCGAATGCCGAGCCCTCTAAATGGAACAGTGCATTTTTGAGCTGTGAGGCTACAATAGCTTCTTCTTTTCCTGATTTTCTATCGGCCAATTCTTCACCAAAACAAAAAATTACCGTCATGTCATTTGCCAAGGCAGCATCCACTTTTTTAGCCAATAGTTCATCGGTTTCATTAAAATAGGCACGACGCTCACTGTGGCCCAATATCACGGTTTTAATTCCCACACTTTTAAGCATTCCAGCACTAATTTCACCTGTATAAGCTCCACTTTCGGCAAAATGCATATTCTGGGCAATGACCTCTATATCCGATTGCCGTAAAGCTTCAAATGCCGCCCAAAGATTGGTAAAGGTTGGCGCTATCATGATTTCAGCATTGGTCCTATGCTTTTGTTTTTTTAATTCGGAAATCAACGTTTCGGTTTGTGCCAGATCGTTGTTCATTTTCCAGTTTCCTGCTACAATTTGTTTTCTCATTTTCCCATCCTAACCTTCTCACCCGCCTGCCGGACGGGCAGGAAGGGAAGGAATTTTTGTTAATTGGTTAAACTTTCCCTTAAATGCTTATTGTTAATTTTTATGGCTTTAAAGAGCTTTATAGTTCCTTGCGCATCTACAACCATAT
The DNA here is from genome assembly GCA_036396455.1 of Flavobacteriaceae bacterium. Taxonomy (GTDB): domain Bacteria; phylum Bacteroidota; class Bacteroidia; order Flavobacteriales; family Flavobacteriaceae; genus Geojedonia. The sequence continues at coordinate 1,036 of DASWKU010000383.1, read as the reverse complement.
ATCGTGTTATCCAATCCAAATCTATAAAATCCACGAAAGGACCATTCCATCCTGCTGGCATAAAATAATGGTCGCCTTTAATTTCAAATTTTGATATGCCTTTTTTCCATTTTTCAAGGGTTCTATCGAGCGACAAAAATACATAAACCACCTCATTTTTTTCGCCTTGCACCGCTTTTATTCTTGGCAGTTCTTCATTGCAATCCCTGCACCATGTGGCCCAAATCGTGATAAGAATGGTTTTCCCCTTATGTTTTTCCAATATAGATCCAAAAGTAACGGTTTCACCATTGACCTTTACCAATTGTTCCTGTAATGCTGCATCTGAAAATTGAGTGGGCGTTTCTTTATTACAACTTAAAATCCATACGAATAATAATGCTACTAATATTTTTTTCTTCATCAATTACTGCAATTTTATTTTTGGATCCAACCAAGCATAAACGACATCCACAAAAATATTGATAATAATAAAGACAAGCGCAATAACCAGTACCGCTCCCATTATCACCGGTAAATCCAAGGTATTTAGAGCGTTTACAATTTCCTTCCCAAGACCATTCCATCCAAAAATGTACTCTACAAAAACAGCTCCTGCAAGCATGGACGCAAACCATCCCGATATAGCCGTAACCACAGGGTTTAAGGCATTTTTAACTGCATGGTTTTTAATGATCTGAAATTCGCTCAGGCCTTTTGCCCTTGCGGTCCTAATATAATCCTGATTGAATACTTCCAATAAAGAATTGCGCATCAATTGAATGACCACAGCCAGTGGACGAATACCCAAAACAATTGCTGGTAGTATTAAATTTTTCCATTTGATGTTCATGTTTTCACCAAAATCGTCCAATTCATAAAGGCTTCCCGTCATTTCCAAATGGGTGTATTTATGTAACACAAACCCAAAAAACCAAGCAAACAAAATGGCACTAAAAAAAGAGGGTAAGCTCATGCCCAACGTACTGAAAATTTGAATGGCCTTATCCAACCATCTATCCTTAAACAAGGCAGAAACAATGCCCAATAAAATCCC
>DASWKU010000382.1:0-4083 GCA_036396455.1 Flavobacteriaceae bacterium | reverse complement strand
TTTTAAACTGCTATACCTTTCTTTTAAACCGTTAAGGCAATATAATTTTGTGGCCAAACGGTCTTCTATTAAATCCAACTGTTTATTAATGTCTTTGTCAACCTCCTTGTTTTCTGTAGAAAATGTCAAGGTTTCCAGAGGTGTTTTAATGAAGTCTCCTGTGTGTTTTAAAAAATACGCCAACGCTTTATTGATTCGCTCTTGTATTATTGGGCTTTTTTCAGGTTCAATCAAATCAACGCAGAGCTCCTTTAACTGAGAAACGAAACTGGCCTTAATCTTTAACAATTTCGTTACACCCCCATCTTTAATAATGGTCAATGGCGAAATTATGTTTCCTTTCAAACTATTTTGATTGTTATAATATAAATCCATAAAACGGTTTACAGGCCTTAAAAATTCATAATAATCAAACAATTCTTCAATAAGGTTTAATTGATATGCTTTTTGCGATTGATGTAATAGTTCTGTATTTGGTGGGTTATTTTCAACCGTTTCATTAAATGATACCACTCTAACATCATTAATGATGCTGTTTTCATGAATAGGATGTTTTAACACAATGCCTTCAAGAGTCCTGCACCTGCTCAACGCCACATACGTTTGTCCATGCGCAAAAGATGCTTGCGCATCAATAATGGCTCTATCAAATGTAAGCCCTTGACTTTTATGAATGGTTATGGCCCAGGCAAGTCGTAAAGGCATTTGCGAAAATGCACCGGCAATGTGCTCAGATATTTCCTTGGTTTCTGGATGTATGCTATAATTAATATTCTCCCAAGTTTCTGGAGTTACCACAATATCGAAATCATCACCTTTACAACGCACCATTATTTCCTCTTTATCCAAATGAACGATTTCACCTATCTTTCCATTGAAATAACGCTTTTCCGGACTGCTATCATTTTTTACAAACATGACTTGAGCTTCTTTTTTTAACTCAAGTTCTTCATGCGTTGGAAATGCATATTCCGGAAAATTTCCTTCAACCTTGGCTTTGTAAACATAGCTTTTACCTTTAATTTTTTGCAACTCAAGGTGGTTCATCCCGTTTGCCCTATTATTGTGCGTTGTAAGTGTTATATAGCCGTCATTCTTTGCGGGAATAAAATCCGGGAGGTGTCTCTCATTTAAAACCTTGGCAGAATCACTTGTGAGTTTATTGTTTCTGATTTCGTTTAGAATATTGATAAACTTCTCATTGGCTTGTCTATAAATAAATTTTAACTCGATGTTTATGGGATTACAATTCTGAAAAGCTTTGCTACTAAAAAAGTATGGCGTATTATAATACGGTTGTAATAATTGCCATTCGTTATCTTTAACCACGGGCGATAGTTGTTGCAAATCGCCGATCATAAGCACTTGTGTGCCACCAAAAACTTTATTCCGGTCTTTATAACGTCTCAAGACTTTGTCGATGCCATCCAATAAATCCGCCCGCACCATGCTAATTTCATCAATGATCAAAAGATCCAAAGATGTAATGATATCAATTTTTGTTTTATTGAATTTTCTCTGAAATGCTGCTGACCCATTGTTTTGCGTAACGGGTTCTTCAGGCAAAATGGGACCAAAAGGCATCTGAAAAAACGAATGGATCGTAACGCCCTTAGCATTAATGGCGGCAACCCCAGTTGGAGCTACAACCACCAATCTTTTAAAGAGCTTTTCCTTTAAACTGTGTAAAAACGTGGTTTTCCCGGTGCCTGCCTTCCCGGTCAAAAACACATTCCTATCTGTTTTTTCAACAAAGTCCCATGCTAATTCAAGTTCTAAGTTTTTGGGCATTACAATGCTGCGCTATTTTTTTGGGCGACTCAAAACAAATATAAGTATTCAAAACCAAATGCTTTAATGGAAAAGTTGAATTTGGTATTAAAAAACTAATAGACCTCACAGGTTTTGAAAACCTGTGAGGTCTGAAATCCGTGAAATCCACATTAATCAGCGAAATCTGTGTTTATAAATCAAACTTAATCCCCTGCGCCAAAGGCAATTCAGTAGTATAATTAATGGTATTGGTCTGTCGTCTCATATAGACTTTCCAAGCGTCACTTCCAGACTCACGCCCTCCGCCGGTTTCTTTTTCGCCGCCAAAGGCGCCACCAATTTCGGCACCCGAGGTCCCGATGTTTACATTGGCAATCCCACAGTCTGAACCTGCAACAGATAAAAAGCGTTCGGCCTCTCTTAAGTTGTTCGTCATAATGGCAGAACTTAATCCTTGGACCACGTTGTTTTGAATATCTATGGCATTTTCGACATCTCCTGTATATTTCAATAAGTACAATACAGGGGCAAAGGTTTCATGTTGGACAATTTCAAAATGGGGTTGCGCTTCAGCAATAGCGGGTTTCACATAACAGCCACTCTCATAACCTTCCCCTGAAAGCACACCGCCTTCAACAATAATTTTTCCACCTTCATCAACTACTTTATCAAGAGCTTTTTGGTACATACCAACAGCATCCATGTCAATTAACGGCCCAACGTGATTATTTTCATCCAAAGGATTTCCAATACGCAATTGCCTGTAAGCATCAACTAAAGCATGCTTTACTTGTTCATATATACTCTCGTGAACAATCAATCGTCTGGTAGAAGTACAACGTTGTCCACAAGTACCAACGGCTCCGAAAACTGCTCCTATAATGGTCATTTTAATATCGGCATCGGGTGTCACAATAATGGCATTGTTGCCTCCCAATTCCAACAACGATTTGCCTAAACGTCCCGCCACTTCCTGTGCTACAATTTTTCCCATTCTGGTAGACCCTGTTGCAGAAATCAGTGGCACACGTTTATCTTTGGTCATCAATTCCCCTACTTTGTAATCGCCATTTATCAAACAGGAAATGCCTTCAGGCAAATGGTTTGCGGCAAAAACTTCGGCAGCAATATTTTGGCAGGCAATACCGCAAAGAGGGGCTTTCTCACTTGGTTTCCAAACACAAACATCTCCACAAATCCAAGCCAAGGCCACATTCCAAGACCAAACGGCAACCGGAAAATTAAATGCTGAAATAATCCCAACTACTCCAAGTGGATGATATTGTTCATACATTCGGTGTCCGGGACGTTCACTGTGCATGGTCAAGCCGTGAAGCTGACGTGACAATCCCACAGCAAAATCACAGATGTCAATCATTTCCTGAACTTCACCAAGGCCTTCTTGATAACTTTTGCCCATTTCATAGGACACCAATTTCCCAAGTGCTTCTTTTTTTGCTCTCAATTTATCCCCAAACTGGCGTACAATTTCACCACGTTGAGGAGCTGGCATCGTCCTCCATGATTTAAATGCTGAAGTTGCAGCTTCCATTACTTTTTCATAATCCTCAGCAGTTGTGGTTTTGACTTTTCCAATCAATTGCCCATCAACCGGCGAATAGCTTTCAATGATTTCTCCGTTGGAAAACCATTGTGACCCTGTTGATGTTCCGTCGTTTATCAATTGCACACCTAAGGTATTTAAGGCGTTTTCAATTCCAAAATCGTTGGCAATAACTTGCATAAATCCTTGTTTTTGTGGGTTATTTTATTTTGATGCGAAGATACTAATAAAAAGCCATTTTTACTGAAGCCGTCTTTTTAAAAAATGTAACTTTAAGGCTTAATTAAATGTATTTCAATGATGAAAAACCTTATCCTTTTAACGCTCCTACTCTTATGCCTTATTGGATGTAAAAACAAGGAAGAATTAAACGCATTGTCCAATACTAAAAAGGAAACCGTTACTGATTCTGTCCAAAAAGTAAATGACTTCGCCATTGTTATTCACGGGGGCGCAGGAACCATATTAAAAGAGAATATGACTCCGGAAATGGAAGAAGCCTATACATCGAAATTGGAAGAAGCCATTAAAGTAGGTTATGACATTTTGAAAAATGGCGGGAGCAGTTTGGATGCGGTTCAAAAAACCATCAACGTCATGGAAGATTCCCCTCTGTTCAACGCAGGAAAAGGTGCCGTATTCACCAATGCCGGAACCAATGAGCATGATGCTTCCATAATGGATGGAAAAACATTAAAAGCTGGGGCTTCAGCAGGGACAACAATTGTTAGAAATCCGATTAACTT
>DASWKU010000381.1:0-6310 GCA_036396455.1 Flavobacteriaceae bacterium | reverse complement strand
CTAGGGATGAAGGGTACGCTTATCCATTGGCGAGAACATTCACTTTTGGACTAAATGTAAGTTTTTAATCAATTTAAAAAATATAATAAAAATGAAAAATATAAAATATATAAGTGTAATTGTACTGACTTTAGTTCTAGTATGTTTTACATCCTGTCAATTGGCGGAAGATATCGATGATTTTGAACCTTTGTTTTCCTTACCTGCTGAAACAGCTATTAGTGATGAAACGTCTGCAGAATTGGCCTTGGCTGGAATGTATGCAATATTACAACAGAATGATGGTAGCGGAACACCTCAATATTCCATTATAGGAAGTACTTTAAGCGGTGTTTCCAGTGGAGGTTTTTTTGCAACTGGCGCAGAAGATATTTCTTTACTTAATAATGATCCCATTTCAACGGGCAGTGGGCTTAGAGCGATGTACACTGGAAAATATGTGATGGTCAATAGAGCTAATTGGGTAATTGAGGGTGTTGAAAAATTAACGGATGCAGATTTTTTAACTCCTGGTAGGCGTGACGAGATTATTGGTGAAGCCAAAACGATGCGTGCATTAGGTCATTTCTATTTATTGCGTCTCTTCGGTCAGTTTTACGATAGCAATTCCCAATACGGTGTAGTTGTACAAACAACCCCGGCTAAAGAAGCCGCCGCCAAGCCTAGAAGCTCTGTTGCAGATACCTATGCCGCAATACTACAAGATTTGGATGATGCCATAGCAAGTGCGCCTACTTTAAGGGCAAAATATTTTGCAAATAAAACCTTTGCCAAAGGCTTAAAAGCCAAAGTTTTGTTATATAAGGGTGAGTATTCCCAAACGGCTAGTATTGCTAAAGATGTAATAGACAATTCAGGCTCTAACTTTACCTTGACAGGAACGTTTGAAGAATTGTTTGATCACAGCTCGATAAACACATTAAGTAATACAGAAGCTTTGATGGATGTCTATTCAGATTTGAATGAAGGTTTGGGAAATGGTAATTTTTGGGACGGCCTTTTTGCGAATGTTTCAAATGTGTATTATAATCTTGGACAAAATGGAAGTGTAACCATAGATGGGCAAGTGATTAAATACGACGATACCAGAATACCTTTTATGATGCTAGGGACTCCTATTATACCAGGATTGGTAAATGGAAACTTGAAGTTTAAGCAACGTGCTGGTCCGCATTATGAAACCGTATATCACTTGCGAATGGCCGAAGTCTATTTAATTTATGCTGAAGCTGCTGCTCGTGCCGCTAACAGTGTCACTTCAGATGCTTTAGCAGCATTAAATGCCATAAGAACCAGGGCGGGTGCAACTACAACAGGTGGGGATGGTTTTGAAACCTATCCTGCAACCATTACTTACCCTGAATTTTTGGAAGCAGTCCGTATTGAAAAATTAATGGAATTGGCTACAGAAATTGGTGAAGATTGGTACGATTTGGTGCGTTATGATTTTGCTGATGGTTTTGGAAGTGGTTTTTCTGTTGAGGCAAACGATTTAAAATCTACCCCCATACCAAGTACAGATAAATATATAATGCCCATACCTGATGCATCCATTATTGCAGGTGGTGGTGTAGTAGAGCAAAACCCTTCTTATTAATAACAGTTAATGGCCTTTGGTTATTTAGCTAAAGGCCATCTTCAATTAATTCTATGCCATGTCAAAATTAATTTTAGCATTGTCATTGCTTATTTGTAGTTATTGTTCTGAAGCACAAAATTGTAAAGTGCTTATGAGGAACATTGATAAAATATATAAAGGTGATTGTAAAAGAGGTAAAGCTGATGGAAAAGGTTTGGCTGAAGGGATAGATACTTATAGCGGAACTTTCAAAAAAGGATTGCCAGATGGCCAAGGTACTTATACATGGAAAAATGGAAATGTTTATGAAGGAGAATGGAAAAAAGGGATGATGGATGGTCAAGGGCAACTAACAAAAAGTGATGGTTCATTACAAATTGGGTATTGGAAAAAAAATAAGTATTTGGGCCTATACGAACACCCTTTTAAACTGTTGGATAAATCAACAAACGTGTCCTCATTTAATCTTAATCAGGAAGAAGGAAAGAGCAATGCCATTCGGTTTTATCTTAATGAGGATCAAAAGGTTGTGCAAAACCCTTTGGCTAATGTGGTAGTGCATCATGGAAATTACACCAACATCATAAGTACGAGTTCTTATGTAGAATTGCAAAATGTAAGCTTTCCATTTAAGTCTAAAGTCTATTTTGGTTCTAATTATATTGAATTTGAAATTTTTAATTCAGGCATGTGGGCGGTCCATACAAATATTACAAATATTAAAGGATTGAATTCGAACTAATTTAAAAACTATGAAAAAACTAATTCTTATATGTATGTCAGCCGGCATTATTTTATCATGCCAAATAGCTAAAGAACAGCCAGAATATATAATAGTAAATGGACACTTTAGTAACTCAGATGGTGGAACATTAAAATTTTCCAATTTAAGTGGTTTTAAAAAGACAATAAATGTAACGGATGATGGCACATTTGTAGATACTTTATTCGTGGAAGAAGGGTCATACATGGCCATTATGGATAAATATGCAATGCCAATGTATTTTACAAAAGGAGCAAATATAGAATTGTCAGCTGATGCCAATGATGTGACGAATACCTTAATCTTTAAAGGAGACAATGCCAGAATTAATAATTACTATGCCTTCAAAGCCAAAATAAATGCCGAATTAATGAAGAGTATGCAAGAAAATTGCAAGCTGGAGGAAGATGAGTACTTAAAATTAATGGACAAAATAAAGACAGATTTTGAAAATGAGTTAGGTAAGGTTGTAACAATCTCCGAAGGCATTAAAACTAAAGAAAAAAGGTCTATAGAATATTTTATTCAGGACCAATTAAACAATTATGTAAACTATCATCCATACTTCACAAAAAAGGAAAACTTTGAACCTTCCAAAGAGTTTAAGGACAGACAAAAGGAATTGGACTTGACACAATTAGAGGATTATCTATACTCACCGACTTACAATCAAATGGTATTTATAAGTGTTATGAGAAATGCTTCAGCTCGCGCAACCCAAGATTCAATTCCAAGATATGAGGCCGAATTATTGTTGGCTTTAGAAATTGCTAACGATACAATGAGTGAATTCTTAATGTCCCAATTTGCAGAAATGCGTTTGGCATTGATGAAAGAGGGAAAAAGAGGATATTATGACAAATATTTGGCATTAAGTAAATTTCCGGAACAGCAACAGAAGATAAAAGACCTGTACGCTTCAATTCAAAAATTGGAGCCAGGAAACGTTTCTCCAAAATTTGTAAACTACGAAAACTACGCTGGTGGTACAACCTCTTTGGATGATTTTAATGGGAAGTATGTCTACATAGATGTTTGGGCTACATGGTGTGGTCCCTGTAAGGCAGAAATTCCATTTTTAAAAGAAATAGAAGCTAAATATCATGATAAAAATATTGAGTTTGTGAGTGTTTCAGTGGATTATCCCGCCGACCACCAAAAATGGAAAGATATGATTGCTGAAAAGGAAATGGGAGGCGTACAATTATTTGCCGATGCTGCCTTTAATTCCGAGTTTATAAAAGATTACGAGATTCGCGGCATTCCGCAATTTATTTTATTGGATCCCAAAGGGAATATAATAAAATCACAAGCGCCGAGGCCTTCTGAAGAAGAGTTAATAACACTATTTGAAAGTTTAAACATTTAAGAATAAAATAATGAAAAATATATTGATAAGCATATTGGCATTACTGGTTATGGTAAATTGCCAAAACAATGAAAAACCTTTAGAACTGGGAAAGTATCGCATTAATGGCACCGTAACCGGATTGGAAAATGGTCAAATTTATATAAGCAAATATTCAAGCTTGGATACCATAAAAGTTACCAACGGAAAATTCAAAATCGAAGAAGAAATTAAAGAGCCAGTGGCCGGAATATATTTGATTAAGGATCCAAATATAAGAGGCATGGATGCCCAAAACGGTATCCGTCTTTTTGTTGAGCCTACAATCATGACGTTGGATATAAATTATCAAGATTTTTCTAAATCAAAATTAACAGGGTCAATCTCGCAAGATGATCAGTACAGATTGGATGAAATAAGAAACAAAATTGCTGATGATTATAAAGACGAGCAAGACTATTTTGATTCCGTTAGAGAAAAATATAGCGAGGCTGCAAAAGCAGGTGCAAGTGAAGAAGAGTTGGAAGCGATTAAATATGAAGACGACGAGGCGAGAAACAAACTTGAACCTATGTGGGAAAAACAAAAAGAGGCCACCTTGCAATTTATTAAGGACAATCCCAAATCGTATGTAAGCCTGCAATCATTAAGGTATCAAATTAGTGACTTGAAGTATAATGAGGCTAAAGCTATATTGGAACAACTTAATCCAGATTACCTAAAAACAGAATTAGGAAAGGGAATTATCAATGATATTGAAAAGTTGCGTATAGGTATACCGGGTGCCAAAGCAGCTAATTTTGAAACCACTGATATAAATGGTAATCCATTAAAACTAGCAGACTTTAAAGGAAAATACGTGTTAATAGATTTTTGGGCTTCTTGGTGTGTGCCTTGTAGAAAAGGAAATCCACACTTAATTAGCTTGTACAATAAATATCATCCAAAAGGATTGGAAATACTTGGAGTAGCTTCTGATGATGGAGCTGAGGATAAATGGAAAAAAGCTGTAGAAAAAGATGGCATAGATATATGGCACCATGTACTACGTGGTTTGGAATATAAAAAAGGCACTTATGAGCGAATTAATATGCATAAAGATATCAGCGACAGCTATAATATCCATACGTTACCTACAAAAATACTTGTTGGCCCAGATGGAATAATAGTTGGGCGTTACGGTGGTGGCGGTGGTAGTGATGAAGATTTGGACAGAGACTTAAATAATATTTTTAAATAGCACCTGTATTATCCAAATAGTGTTACGACTGATTTTTAGGTAGTATTTCAAAACGCGATTTCCTTCAGGACATTTAGAATTTGAAATTTATCAGTCAAGTTTTTTGGAGCATTGCAACAGATATCACAAAAATAAATGGATTAAACTCACAAAAATAAAGATGAAAAAAATACTATCAATTCTATTCATACTAGCAGCAGCTAATACAATAAATGCTCAAGGTATCAATTTTGAACAAGGTACATTTAAAGAGGCTTTAGTCAAAGCCAAAGCACAAAACAAAATGGTGTTTATGGACTGTTATACGACTTGGTGTGGGCCATGTAAAAAAATGTCAAAAGAGGTGTTTCCCACAAAAGAGGTTGGCGATTACATTAATGCCAATTTTATTAGTATCAAAATGGATATGGAAAAAGGCGAAGGAATCGAATTGACAAAACAGTATGACGTAAAAGCATTTCCCACCTTATTATTTATGGATGCTGATGGTAAAGTATTGCATACCAAAGTAGGAGGTTTAGATATTGAATCTTTTCTAACAGAAGCAAAAAATGCAGGTGACCCAACGAAGCGGTTTACCTACATTCAAGAACAATATCTTCAAGGAAATAGAGATATTTCAACAGTTTCAGCTTATATCAAAGGCCTGTATGATAAATTTAAAACAGACGAAGCAATAATGGTTGGAAAGGAATTTATTCCCTTGTTGACACAAGAACAGTACAATACAGAAGAGGGCTTTACTATTTTGGCATATACAGGAGTTGATTATAAAAGTGAACCCTATAATTATGTCTTAAAAAATAAAGAGTTATTTATTTCCAATGAAAAAATAGGAAAAGAAAGTGTTGAATACCTATTGAGTACCGCCATTAATGAGTATGTGATGAAAGTAGTTGAAAAAGGAACATTTGAAGAGGTCAAAGCTGCTATTGAAATCACAAAGAAAGATTATGTTTCTCCGTATCAAGACATGATGGAAAACAATTGGGTCAATGAATTTTATCTGGCTAATCAACAATTTGAAAAATGGTTTAACTCAAATATAAAGCAAGCCAAATCCGAAACAGACAATAGTGCAAAACAAAGGATTCTTATAAATACGTGTTATAGAGTTGCTACTGACTCCATCTTTGAACCAAAAAATGAGATTTGCAAAATAGCTATAAATGCAATTGAAAAATTAAAGGCAGAAAACAAAGATTTGCTACCCGCCTATTATTGTTTAGCGACATTATATAAAAAGATAGGAAAAAAAGAGAATGCTTTAATAAACATCAATGACTATAGTAAGAAATGTGAAGAACAAGACGTGCAAATTAGTAGTCGAGCTACAGATTTAAAGTCTGAAATAGAAAATATGTAATTACATATACTTGA
>DASWKU010000380.1:0-2536 GCA_036396455.1 Flavobacteriaceae bacterium | reverse complement strand
TTTTAACTTCCAGAATGCCCGGTAAGACCTGGGAATGGGACCATAAGATCGTACTGGCTTGATCATACCCTTTTTTATCCAATAATGTGAAGTTGTTTATACGTTTTTTATTAGTAATTTCAGGGTTTTAAAATTCGAAACCATGCAAACAAAAAAAATTAAGGCCTTCGGCACCGAAGCTGCCGATTTAGATTTAAAACCGTTGGAAATTAGACGTAGGGAAGTGACTTCAAAAGATATTGAAATAGACATCCTGTATTGTGGTGTATGCCATTCCGATTTGCATTTTGCGAGAAACGATTGGGGTTTTTCTGTTTACCCTGTGGTTCCCGGCCATGAAATAGTGGGCAAGGTCGTTAAGGTAGGAGAGGGTGTAACCAAGCACAAGGTAGGCGATGTGGTTGCCGTGGGCTGTTTGGTCGATTCGTGCAGGACATGCAAGAATTGCAAAAATGACTTGGAGCAATATTGCCCAGCATGGGTGGGGACTTATGGTGGCCATGATAAGCACTTGGATTTGCCAACCTTTGGAGGCTATTCCGAGACTATTGTGGTTGATGAACATTTTGTTTTAAAAGTTCCCAAAAATCTGGATCTTGCTGGGGTGGCTCCCGTACTTTGTGCTGGAATCACTACTTGGTCACCGTTGCGTCATTGGAAGGTGGGCAAAGGTAGTAAAGTGGCAGTAGTTGGTCTTGGTGGACTGGGGCACATGGCCATAAAACTTGCCGATGCTTTGGGTGCAGATGTGACCTTATTTTCAAGATCGCCCAATAAAACACAGAATGCCTTGGATTTGGGTGCAGACCGAGTTGTGATATCCACCAATGAGGAGCAAATGGCAAGTGTACAAGGTCATTTTGATGTCATTATAGACACCGTGCCCTATATACATGATATCAACCCTTACGTAGGAACGCTAAGCACCAATGGCACTTTGGTTTTGGTAGGATATTTAGGCCCTTTAGAACCTATGTTACATACTGTACCAATGATAATGGGACGGAAATCGGTTGCAGGATCTTTGATTGGAGGAATTGCCGAGACCCAAGAATTATTGGAGTTCTGTGGAAAACATGGTATCGTATCTGATATCGAGATCATCAAAATACAAGACATCAATCAAGCCTATGCCCGTATGCTCAAAAGCGATGTACATTATCGGTTTGTGATCGACATGGCATCTCTTAAAACTTAGCGAAAAGATTTTAAATTGAACATTTGCACATCCTATTATGGATTCCAATGGGAGCCGAAAAAATCTTCATTCCATCCTTGCCTGTCGGCAGCTACGGTGTACCCACATCTTTAAAACGCCACTAATTCACGAATTATTTCTTGATAAATCACGCGGTAGGCGTGATAAATTCGTGAAATTTTCATAAATATTTTAAAAAATACATCAAAATGAGCATGCCTTACCCGTTAAAAGTCAAAAAATAAGATTACACGAATTCCAAGCCTGCAAAGGCTTGGAGGCCTTGGTAAAAGCGGAAATTCGTGTACCTGCCTGCCGGCAGGCAGGTTCGTGGCAAATATTTGTAACTAAATTTTCAGGAAATATTTGTGGGTACACTGTAGCTGTCGGCAGACAGGGCAGACGGGCTTTAGGATTAGAGGTAAAGAATGAAGATTTAGATCAATATTAATTTCAAAATTATCAAAATGCACAACGGGTTATATCATTTAATAACCAGTAATTTAGATATTGTCTTTCCATCTATATTGAATTTCACAATATATGTACCACTGGACAAATTGGAAGTTTCAAAACCAATAATTTGCTTGTTTGATTGAATGCCACCATTATAAATGGAACGTATTTTAACCCCATTTAAGGTGTACAAATCCACTTTTAGGTTTTTGTCAAGGTTATTTTCAAGTTGAATGTAAACCCTGTCCATGGATGGATTTGGATAAACCTTGATGGCCTGGGGCAATAATTCCGAATTGGCAATACCTAATGAAGAAGTGAAAAACTCGGTTTCCTGCATAACTACTGGACTTGATTTACCATGTGTTGACCAAAGATTGTATAAATCCTGACCTTTGGTATTGGTGACATTATTGTCTCTTAAAAATTCTATATAATCTTTAGAAACGGTTTGGTATAACAGTCTAACTTCAATGCGATAGGTGTCTTCGGGTAGGGTATATGAAGTGGTATCAGAAAAAGCTCCGTCAGCATAGGTATAACCAACAGGTGCTGCCTGAACAGCTTCAAAATTGGCATTTGTAAATCCACGTGGCGGAATACGGTTATCCTTAATGACCATATTGTTTAAGGCAAAATGAAACGATTCGCCTGCAGTATAGCTACCAGTTTCATTAGCATTGGCTATATCTGCAACGTCTTGACTCATCCCCAATTTAGCCTCATAGATTTTTGTGTCATTGGTTTCCAAAATGCCGGTTGTGGGATCATAGGCACCGGATTCGTAAATTAAATTATCAGCAGTATCATAACCCTGCACATTGATCCATATTCGACGACCTTCAGGATATCCAGAAGGTAGTTTATGCCCTGTCTCGTTGA
>DASWKU010000379.1:0-3114 GCA_036396455.1 Flavobacteriaceae bacterium | reverse complement strand
GTACGGCAAAAAGGAACCATCACCACCACGTTGTCCAGTCCCATGACCTCCCTCACCCTTTTTATCGCCTTACATTCAAGGCCAAAAGCAGCCTTGTATTCGTTAGAATAATATCTCGAAGCACCCCTCCAGCCAATCATTGGATTTTCTTCATGGGGCTCAAAATGATTGCCGCCCAACAAATTAAAGTACTCATTGGTCTTAAAATCGGAAAACCTTACAATGACTTTATTTGGGTAAAAAGCCGCAGCTATTTTGGCAATGCCATAGGACAGTTTGCTGATAAAAAAATCCTCTTCGTTTTCAAAGCCAATGATCCTTTTTTCAATTTCTGAAGTCAACTCGGCATCATTTAGGCTTTTATGTTGCATCAACGCCAACGGATGCACGTGTATGTAATTATTGATTATAAATTCTTCCCTGGCCAAGCCAACACCTCGGTTGGGTATATGGGAAAAATAAAATGCCATAGCAGGTGAAGCCACATTGAGCATCAAGGGTGTTTTTATTTTCGGCAAATCATCCAGATCAAACTGATTCTTTTTAAATTTTATCTCGCCTTCGTAAACCATGCCCACATCACCCTCCACACAAGAAACGGTTACCACTTGCCCGTCCTTAAGCAGTTCGGTAATGTTTCCAGTGCCTACAATTGCAGGCACACCCAATTCCCGGGCAACGATTGCCGCATGACAAGTTCTCCCTCCTTTGTTTGTAATGATAGCCGATGCCTTTTTCATGATAGGTTCCCAATCGGGGTCGGTCATATCGGTTACCAACACATCACCGGCAGTAAAAACGTGCCCTTCATTCACGCGTTTGTCCAATGAAAACAAAATGTTCACTTTTCCTGATGCAATTTTATCGCCTACCGAAATCCCCTTTGCAATCAGCTTGTCTCCCCTGTTGTCGTCATCAATGCGGTATTCAGTAATCAAGCGGTGGTTTTTTTGTGAGTGGATGGTTTCCGGTCTTGCCTGGACTATGAACAATTCCCTGGTCAATCCATCAATGGCCCATTCTATATCCATGGGTGTCCATTGATCTCTTAACTGTGAATAATATTCCTCTATCTTTATCACCCAACTTGCCAAGCGTAAAATAGTTTCATCCTTTAAGCAAAAGCGTTGTTGCATGCCTTTTTCCACAGGAATAATTTTTACCCTTTCATCAGGATTGTCGCCATACACCATCATCTTATCCTTGTTTCCCAACCTTTTTTCAATTATGGAATTATAGCCTTGCTTCAATGTGGGTTTAAACACAATATATTCATCTGGCGACACCGAACCCTGGACAATCAGCTCACCCAAACCAAACGATGCATTAATAATTACAGCCTCTTTAAATCCGCTTTCCGTATCGATGGAAAAGGCAACACCAGAACCCCCAATATCCGAACGTACCATTTTTTGGACACAGACCGAAAGGCCAACTGCCAAGTGGTCGTACTTAAAATTTTCACGGTAACTTATGGCACGGTCGGTAAACAAGGACGCGAAACAGTTCCTTACAGAATCAATCAATGCCATGGGACCGCGAACGTTCAAGTAGGTTTCCTGCTGACCTGCAAAACTGGCATTGGGTAAATCCTCGGCCGTTGCCGATGAACGCACCGCGACATCGGTTTCCTTCTGTCCATAATTTGCTGATAATTTGTAATATTGGTCTATAATCCGCTTGCTGAGTTCGGGAGGGAATTTGCTATTGCGTATCAGTTGCCTAATCTGTAATCCACCTCGGCGTAAGGATTCAATATCATCAAAAATAATATTGCCTATCATGGTCTTGATTGTGGCATCCAGATTGTTGAACCGTAAAAACTCTCGATATGCCGCTACCGTTATTACAAATCCATCGGGGATATTGATGCCAATTTCGGTAAGATTCTGAATCATTTCTCCTAGAGATGCGTTTTTTCCTCCTACAGTCTCCACATCATGTATGCCGACTTTGCTTAAAGGTAGTGTATAGATTTGATTGGTCATAATTGTTTGTTTTTATTTGGTTAAATTCTTTGTTCTTTAAGATTATCAATAATTGGCATCAAAGGGTCTTCTTCAAACGTTGTCATTGTGTCAAAAAAACATGGGCGACTTTATGCCAAGACGCCCATGTTGCAATGCGCCATCGCTGTTACCTGATAGCACTATTACTATGAAAAAAATTACTTTTCTATTCTTCAATTCAAGTTTTAATGTTTTTATCCTCACCCCAACCCTGCCTACATTTCATTTCGGCAGGCAGGCCTTCCCCCACACTTTACGGACGGGAAGGAAGGAGAGGGAGTCAGCATAGTAATGACAACATTATTTAAATTTCAAACTCCTGACACTTATAGTCTGGACCCCCATCTTCGTCTGAAGATGTGGGTTTTATTGCTCGATCCTGATTTGAAAGAAAGGGGTAGGTAATGAACTTTACTTATTGTTAACATCCTATTTCATCGCGATAAGCACATGACCTATCTCGTTAAACCTACCCCAAACCCATCAAAATAGTGCTATCAATCACTATACTGCAATACCATATCTTCCTTTAAGAGGCCCACTGAGGACTTTGAATATTCGACAATTCCAAACGGGATCATTTTGCCCAACAATTTACCGATCTGTTCCCTCTTGCCGAATGCGCCCACAATAAAATGGCCATCAGCAAAATCCATGTACTCCACCTTAAACTTGTTCATAAGGTTTTGAAGATCGGGATTCAACACCAATGTCCTGGTTTCCAATTTGAACATGACCAATTCATAATTGATGGTCTCCTTTTCGGAAATGAATCCGGCATTTAAAACGCCTTCGCAATGGTTCAACTCAACAATGACATCGCTCAAATAAAACCGATTGCTCTGTACCTTTATCATAATCTTACTGTAGCCTTTCATTGGATACTGGAGTATGTTAAGGTCCATCAACTCTATTTTATGCACCATCAATACCCTGCTGATTTCACGGATGCCACTGAGATTATCACTGACCTCAACGGATATGGTATGTGTGTTTTTTAACATGTCTTTATTTTAAATGGTTTGAATCACTTTGCTTTTTTCGCTTACTTGCAGCACTAAATTTGAGAGCATGTCTATTGTCATCTTTTCCAGATTATAGTCCG
>DASWKU010000378.1:0-1638 GCA_036396455.1 Flavobacteriaceae bacterium | reverse complement strand
AATCCGAACTTTTCATAAGCTGCGCTTTAGAGACTGTTACCTCAGATGTAACACGCATCTATTTTTGTCTTGCACTAAATAATTTTACATTAATCATTGAGCTTGTCGAATTGTATTTTTTAAGCCTTCGACAAGCTCAGGATGACATTTGAGTCCTTAACAGACTTCTGGTTTTATTCTGAAATTATTCTATGATGATTTTTTGAGTGTGCAACACTTGTTTCGTACTAGATTCAAATACTTTTAAAATAAATATGCCACGGGCATTTAATGTTATATTTTGAGTGTTTCCACCTTCAATGAAACCTTTTGAAACTTCTTTCCCTAATATATCGAAAATTTTAAATTCCGATGGATTAGCTGCGTTTTTCATCTTGATTGAAAAAGTTCCTTTATTAGGAATTGGCCAAACCTTGATGTCGGCTAGGTTTTTCTTTTCAACTGATAAGGCTAAATCGTATCCATTAAGAATATTTACTTGACGTGACATGCTATCTCCTGCCGAATCTGTAACGGTGAATTTAAAAGAACCTAATCCTGATGCCGTTGGCGTAAATTCCACAATATTGCCAACTAAATTAGCCGTTCCGTTTACTACATCGGACACTACATACGAAACACCACTTGTAAACCCTCTTGATAATTGCTGAATATTAACATCTACCTTTTCACCTGTTGGAATACTATAATGTGGCTGATCCATCCATTGTAAATAATCATCAAGGTTTGTATATCCGTCTAAATTGGTATCGGCGTTAGAGTCTGAAAAATCGCCAGCAGGTGAGTTTATATTTGTTCCAATAATAGTTTCCCACCAATTTGGTAAGCCATCGTTATCTGAATCCCAATCGGAAGCTCTTGTTATAAACGGATAATTTTCATAACCACCTGAATCTGCTTCATCATCTGGAAAACCTTTTTTACCAGTGACACTTCCAACAACAGTATAAGTTCCTGTTAAGGTTTCACTAATCATTCTTTGGTCATGATCATCAAAAACTGGTTGCGTACAACCTACATCTGAAAGTACTAATTTATAGGCATGACCTGCAAGTTGTGTGGTTACATACGAAGGAAAGAAAGGTGCGTCTACAAATGTTTCGTAGTCAATTGTAACACCATTGGAGAATCTAGCCCTTCTTCCATACTCTTGATTACTTTCATCAAAATATCCAGGCATAACATTCGCATCAAAATAGCATTGCTGCATACCCCCAAAGTCATTTTCATGATCTAAGGTAAATGCATATCTTTCCAATTGCATTCCTGGTCCAGGTTTATAATAATTACCAACAAAGTTTACTTCTCTGGCACCACCATCGGTTGTTCTTGATCCCCAGTTATAAACTACATTATTGGTAATATCTAACCTGCCTGCAAAAAATCCATTTCCATCCAAACCACCAGCCAAACTCCAGTTTCTCCCATAGTTGTGTGCCAGTAAATTATGGTGAAAACTACCGATCTCTCCTCCAATACTTGCTGCATAGCCATGTTCTGTCCCTACAGGATAATTTTGATGTCCTGCTGCATTTAAGGCCTCAGAGATCAAGGTTCGTTGCAGTGTGATATTATTGGCATTACGCGAGCTAAAGGATTCATCGATAGTCCAACTGATAGAACAATGGTCAATAATAC
>DASWKU010000377.1:0-4079 GCA_036396455.1 Flavobacteriaceae bacterium | reverse complement strand
CTGTTCTTTTTATTTCCAATATGGAATGGAACTTTTTTGGAAGCTGTTTCTTTAAAATTTCCATTGCATTTTTACCTCCCACTTCGGTGTATGCCTGAACAGCCGCCCTTTTAATTGAGAAGTTTTCATTATCGACATGACCGAGCAAACTATTAATGGCTTTTTTATTGCCTTTAGCTGCCAATTTACAAATGCCGTCGATTGCCGTAGTTCTAATGATTACTTCTTCAGCTACCGTAGAGAAACTATGAGGTTTTTTGGATTTTTCCTTAGGTATTTTCTCTTTGATTACCCTATCGAAAAACGTCAAGTTTCTTTCATTGGACAGATCACTGGCCAATTGGACAATTGACCATTTGTCCAAATATTGGGATTCCTTAAGACTTGAATATTCATCTTGCAAAACGTCGACCGATATCTCCATCTTTGCCAATTGCTTCAGATATCTTTGGTATTGTTTTTCTGCATTATCGCCGAATGCCCCCATTGCATTAATGGTATCGACAATCAATTCTTTTAATTTTTCATCCTTCAACGAACTCAATTTAAAAGGATGTTCAATCGATTTAATTTCCAAACTGTTGTCGTCTGGCAATTTTGGTGTGTCGGAACTTCTGTTTTTTTTCATTTTTACAGTTTTAATTATGATTATTTAAAATACAAAACCCTTTATTAAGCCATTGATGACTTTTAGGTGTAGCGTGCAGCCTTACTATGGGCATTTTTCATGACCATTAGTGGTTATTTTATCCCTTATTTTTGTTCAAATCGTTTTGTGGTATTGGAATACTCCAATTGGTGAATGTCCCATTTGCCAGAAGCAGCGGTTATTTCGTATTTTTGGGCGATTATCAACTTGTCGCCATCGGTTCTTAAATTAATCATGCCGTATTTGGTCAAAAAGGAATTAAGCTCTTGATTGGCCTTTGTTCTGTTGGATTTAAGATTTGCCAGTTTTGTGGAATCTCTTTCAACTTTAATTTTGGCGTCATAGTCTTTGATCTTATTGTATAATTTGGAAACATTTTCGAGGTTACCGACTGTAAATTCCTTATTGGAGCGTGCCAACTCTGTAGAAAAAATGAGCGGTTTATCGCCGTACCCACATTTACCCAAAGCGCCAATGGCATCGGGTCTTGGATGGGCATAACTTTCCTCATCGCCAGAAGAAATTACTGTTGCACTAGAATTTATGGACTGAATGAATCCATAATGGAAGTGATTGCTCCCGTGATGGCATGCCTTGGCCACATCGACCATCAATTCGTCCAACTTACCTTGTGCTTTGTAATAATCATGGATTATTTTACCAAATTCTTCATTTACATCACCACCCAGTAGGATCTTGGCATCGCCATAAATGAGTTTTAATATAACGGAATGGCCATTTTTGTCCTTACCCAAATTGTTGATGGTTTTGAGGGCATCCTTACCATTCTTTTTATCCCTTACCGGGCCAAGAATTTTGAAGACACAGACCTTGTTGTTGACGGTGTTGGTTGCATCAAACCCATCTAGAAACCCATCTTGATTTGACAATGCCTTATATTCCACATTAGGGTTATACTTTAAGGCTTTATAAAGTGTTTTGCAGTAGGTGGACCTTGACCCCTTTCGATTGTTTGCATTTTCGATGATCTGTTTCATCTGGGCGGTGGTGTCTACCAAACCCGTAATAAACCCTCCGTTTTCCTCCCCCAGGGGTTTAGAACCCGGGCGTTCCACAAGTCCGTTATGGTATATTTTATCAATTTTAATTTTATCGTGGTCGAAAATATTGTCGAAGCCACCATAATGATCTAAATCGGAGTGGCTTATGACCGTTGTAAACGAAAATGGCAATGGGGTTGTACGTTTGTATAGGTTAAAACGCCATGCCAAATAACGCGCCATATTATTTGTCTTACCAGAGTCAATTAATATATGTTTGTCATCTGGTGTCACGATATGGCAACCATCGCCTTGGCCAATATCGACAAAGTTCACTTCAAGGATACGGTCCTGTCGAATTTCATCAATTTTAACCCATCCATTAGTATTTCTACTTTTAGCTTTAACCCTTCCATTTACAATATTTGTATCGGTAATTTTAATATAATCGCCGAAGAGCAAGTGATTGCCCCAGCCATTGCCGGTGGACTCCTTATATATTTTTATGGATGGGTATTCGGCAAAGGCATATTTTGTATTGTAAGGACCGTTGTTGTACTTTGTGTTGGATAGTTGGCTCATGGCTTGATTGTTTTAAATATTACTCTATAAAGTCTTTTATTTTCTGGAGGTGATCCATAGCTTCACCTACGGTTGTTATCTGATTGGCTGTATCAAAATTTATTGCTGATTTCATGGCCATAGGATTATTTTTAGCCATAAAATTAGCCCCAATAAGTATGGATCTTTGTAAATCGTTTAAGGGATCGTCGTTATAGGATTTTGGGTCGATAGATGGTATATTAGGTTCTTGTATTGCAGGAAAGTCTGTACGTTTAGATCCTGAAAACACCTGCTCGAAGGATTTGGCAGCCGCATCCCGATCCGTAAGGTGTGGCATCCCCCATTTTTTGCACATGGTCTTTATAAACGAGGTATGCTCGAACACCTCATTTACAATGGTGTTTTTTTGGATGTTGGCCGATACCATGACCATGGGCACGCGAACACCAAGACGGTCGAATTCAAATCCCATTTCGCCTATATCGCCTTTTTTTGGAGGTATAGTAGGGCCAGGGGTGACATGGTCGAAACAGCCACCATGCTCATCGTAAGTAATGATCAATAAGGTGTTATCGCGGTACTTGCTGATAGGGTCGATAAATATGGCCGTATATATCTCCCAAATGAGATGCTCGCCAAGTAATACCGAACCTATATGGGTTTGATTATCTGATACGGATCTATCGACCGATGAGGGGTGCTGGTCGTTATGCTGCCCCATGAATTTGGGTTCCAAAAAAGAATATTGGGGAAGCTTATTCTCCTTTTTAAGAAGCCTTTTAAAGTGGTTCAAGGACCCTTTATGGTGTTCCTGTTTAAACGGACCATTGACCAATGTGGTGAGGGAGAATAGATCTTCAGTGAATACGGCATGCGATACGCCGTTTTGTTCCATACGTTCAAAAATGGTGGTATTTGTCCACACCTGCTCCGTCCAAGCTTTCATTGCGTCCCAGATATTTTCAACACCGCACTCGCCAAGAGGGTTAACCAGTTGACCTCCAGAAGTTGCTGCATGCCAGAATGCCCGATTGCACCATGTTTGACTTGGCACTGAGCAGAACCAGTGGTCGAAGATCGCAAAGTCTTTAGCTAAAGTGGACAAGACATTCACTTTTTCAGGACTGAAGCAATTCATGATTATACTATACTTGTCGTAATCGGGATTGTTAAAAGCCCTCCCTTTTTTACCTGGGAGCGCATTTAGAGTATTGATATAATCTTTTACAAAACCTTGCATCATGTCTTCCTTTGGCGGCAAAGGATTTGGAATGTTATAGGGTGCTTTCATTATACAGGCCGGGATATTTCGATTATCGGGTCTGGCTGTATTTATATAATTGTAGAGTTGGGTATTGACATGTTGGTAGACCTCACCCGGGTCTGGAAAAGGTTGATGGTAGTCCCCTTTTTTCATAGGTTCTATAAATGGGTGCTCATTATACCCTTTGGCCTCAGGAGGAACTGGCATTTTAATGGTCTTGCCATAGAGGCCTTCAAAGGTTTTGCCTTTAGGGAGATCATCGGTGTATAAGTAGCCCAAAAGGTTATCGAAGGATCGGTTTTCGAGCATGAGAACCACGACGTGGTCAAATGTTGATAATAGGTCGGTTGTGTCTTGCATGGCAATGGTATTAAAATATTGTTGGGCTTAATGTGCATATTAAGCCTGTGCTAATAAAAAACCTTTGTCAACAAGAATTTTATTAATCTAAGGAGAGACCTAAAGATACTAAATTGATTTTAAACTTTGGCCTAACCACATTATAATTGTAGTAACAACAAAGAATGGCATTTTAAGTAATACCATTCTTTTCCTTTTGAAATCACCATTTAATTGAGTAACATCCACAAGATAACCAGCA
>DASWKU010000376.1:0-2067 GCA_036396455.1 Flavobacteriaceae bacterium | reverse complement strand
ACAGGGGCGTTACATGAAAGGCAAACGGCAAAGTACGGTAGAACCCGTATTTGGCACGTTGACCCAATTTATGGGACTAAGAAAAGTCAATACCATAGGTATTGGGCAGGCCAATAAATGTATGCAACTATCGGCCATTGCCTATAACCTTAAAAAATATTTGAAATTTATAGAGAAACACAGTAAAAGTGGAGCGGCAAGTCTAGGTTTTGTTCTTTGCCAATTAAAAGCTGTTATAGGCCTAATGTTAAGCCCGAATAATCGCCTTAAATTTAGCTATTACGTAATTACCGTATAAAAATAAAAGCCCTTAAAAGGGCTCTTATGTATCTTATTTTTCTAAAATCAGGGGCTTGTGCAACGGTTACCGGTGTTACCCAACGTTTTTTTCTTTTCTATTTAGCCATTTAGTAATTCGGTCGTAATTAGTTAACAAGACATAACCAACAATTAAGTTTAATCCAGAAATTACCCAATTGAAGTAATCAGTTATTTTTCCAAAGCTAAAATCTTCCATAAAATTCAGTCCGTTTGGTGAAACCTCTTTTTTAAAGGCCAGATAAGTGTATTGTAAAAAGTCAGGTAAATAGTCGATAATCAGAAATCCGCCGATTAATATCAAAGCAAGTTGAATTATTTTTTGACTATTAAAATTTCCAAACTCAATTCGGTCGTCGTCAAATCCTTTGTCTATTTTTAAAAAGTCAATTATTAGGTCAGTTTTTCGTATAAGAAGAATGTAAATTAGAACTGCTATAGCTACAAATCCAAAAATCCAGAGTAAAACAATAGGTTCAAATCGGAAAGTCACATAACTTATGTTAGTCGGAATGTAAGTGAAAACTGTAATAATTAAGGCGTAAAGTCCGAATAGCTTTATTATAATTCTAAAAAAATCTCTTTTTGTCATACGTTGGTTTTCAAATGTTGGGTAACGGTCTTGTATATGAGCTGTGGCGTGTGTCGGCACAGAACTTTCCTGATGAAAACTGGCTTTGGAAAATCCGCAGGATTTTCCAAGTGAGGACTGACCAAGCCATAGCTTATATACTTTGTTGCCAGTAGTGTTTTCATCCGAAACTATACGTCAAGTGATAATTTCAGACTTCCACCTAAACCTTCGCGTATAATTCTCATCAATGTAGAAAGCCGAATATCACTTGCATTATTTTCTATTCGAGAAATATAGCTTTTTGTAGTTCCTACCTTATCCGCAAGTTCTTGTTGAGTCAATTTTTTGTTCTTACGTGCTTCTTGGATTAGCACACCGATTTTAAAAGCTTCAAATTCTTCTTGGAATTTTTCTCTTGTGTCAGTTCCTCTTTTGCCATATTTTTTGTCCAAATGGTCGTCCCAACTCGTAATGTTATTATTTGTTTTCATAATATTCTTTTTTGAGCCTTTCAGCTCTTTTAATTTCGGATTTCGGTATTTTTTGGGTTTTCTTTTGGAATCCGCTCAAAAGCACAACTAAATTTCCTTTCTCGAAGAAACAGAAAACTCTGAATATTCCATTTCCAGCCGAAATCCGCATTTCCCAAAGTCCGTCCGTATTCGTTAGGTGTTTCAAAAATTTATCGGGAACAATTTTAGTTGTCTGAATAAATGTGATAGTCCAATCAATTTTGTCTTGAACTTTAATGTCCTGTTTGTTGTAAAAATCCCAAAAGTGATTTTTGTAGACCTCAATTTTACGGTTAAATTCGCTCAAACTTTATTCCTAATTATTTTTTCAAAGTTAGCTAATTAGATAACAATATCAAAATTTATTCCAAAATTTTATTTAGCTTACGGATTTTTTACATTACTGGCAACGTGTTTGTGTAAGGAACGTTGCGTGTTTGCGTGCGAGGATTTTCCGCAGGAAAATCAGAGTTGGCAAACAAGCAACGACCAAACGGTTGAACTAAAATAAGCAATGTTTTTTACACGGTGTGCCTGTTGCACAAGTCTAAGATATTAATAAATTTCCTATCTTTATTTATGCAAGGCAAAAAAGACTATCAAGAAAAATTATTCGCCCATTTTCAGCTTAGCGAACGTGTTCCAGAGCATAATTTTTACAGG
>DASWKU010000375.1:0-8108 GCA_036396455.1 Flavobacteriaceae bacterium | reverse complement strand
ATTTAAGGTGTTTGAAGATATCCTTAACTCCTGGGTATCATAACCAACAAAAGAGAACACCAAAACGTCTCCAATTTGTGCATTAATTGAATACTTGCCATCAAAATCTGTTGTGGCCCCTGTTGTAGTGCCCTTAATAATAATGGACACACCAGGTAAAGGTCCGGAATCATCTTTAACGATTCCTGAAATTTGGGCATTCATATCTATTGAAAACCCGAAGATCAGCAATACTAAAAAAAAGTACTTTTTAATCATAATCTGTATTTTTATAGTTCTCTCAAATATAATATTAATCATTGCCCTTTCAAAAAAAAATGTTGGATTATTTTAAATATTTAGATTCTTTCAATGATAAATCCATAAAAATATTAGCCATTCATTGAATTATTTTTAGCCTTTTGGTTTGAAAAAATTATGCCTATAAATAGTTGAAATAATAGTACTTTTGATATAACATACCTCTTTATTAAAAAAGCCATCAAAATGTTAGATAAGCTACACATCATCAACCGATTTATAAGCTATGTCACCGTGGATACAGAATCCGATCCGAACTCCGATACTACACCAAGCACTGCAAAACAATGGGATTTGGCCAATGCCTTGGTTAAGGAATTAAATGCCATTGGTATGACCGATGTAACCATTGATGATAATGCCTACATTATGGCAACATTGCCAAGCAATGTGGAGCATAAAGTCCCAGTTATTGGATTTATATCCCATTTTGACACGTCTCCAGACTTTACCGGTGCGAATGTCAAACCCCAAATTGTTGACCATTATGATGGAAAAGATATTGTTTTAAATGCCGAAAAACAGATTATTTTATCTCCAGATTATTTTGAAGATTTGTTGCATTACAAAGGACAAACACTGATCACTACGGATGGCACGACCCTTTTGGGTGCCGACGACAAAGCCGGCATCACCGAAATTGTTTCGGCAATGGAATATTTGATACAACATCCCGAAATTAAACATGGCACCATCAAAATAGGCTTTACTCCTGATGAAGAGATTGGACGTGGCGCCCATAAATTTGATGTCAAAACCTTTGGGGCCGACTGGGCCTACACCATGGATGGTAGCCAAGTTGGCGAATTGGAATTCGAAAATTTTAATGCTGCGAGTGCCAAAGTAAAAGTTCAAGGCAAAATTGTTCATCCAGGGTATGCAAAAGGTAAAATGATCAATTCCATGTATATTGCTACGGAGTTTATAAATGCCTTACCTAGACTGGAAACACCCGAGCATACCGAAGGTTATCAAGGGTTCTTTCACCTGCACCATATTGATGGAAAGGTAGATGAAACGACATTGCAATACATTATTAGGGACCATGACAAAAATCATTTTGAAGCCAGAAAAGAAGCACTGTTAAAACTGGCAAGTGATATCAATTCAGAATACGAAAGGGAAGTGATCACTATTGATATTAAAGATCAATACTTTAATATGAGGGAAAAAGTTGAACCTGTGATACATATTGTTGACATCGCCGATGAAGCCATGAAACTGTTGCACATTAAACCCATCATTAAGCCCATTAGAGGCGGAACCGATGGATCCCAACTTTCTTATATGGGATTGCCTTGTCCCAATATTTTTGCCGGCGGACACAATTTTCACGGACGCTATGAATATATCCCTGCTGAAAGCATGGTGAAAGCCACTGAGGTCATCTGTAAAATTGCTGAATTAACTGCTGAAAAAGCCAAATAAAATGAATTTCATCATAGACCAGCTACAGAAAAACAAAGCTGTCTTTCAAGACTTGCTTAATGACCATAATGAAGATATGGTTCTATGGAAACAAGCTCCAGAAAAATGGTGCCTTTTGGAAATTGTATGCCATTTGTATGATGAGGAAATCCATGATTTTAGATTTAGGACCCAATGGGTTTTGGAACAACCCAATCAAGCACCACCCCCTATTGACCCTATAGGTTGGGTCACAAAACACAGCTATACAAAACAAGATTATGCAACCATGCTCAAAAAGTTTTTATTTGAAAGGGAACAGTCCATAATTTGGTTACAATCCCTTAAAAATGTAAATTGGGATCATTCCTTTGAACATTCAAAGCTTGGCACATTAACGGCAAAACATTTTTTGACCAACTGGTTGGCACATGACTATTTGCACATCAAACAAATACTTAAATTGAAATATGACTATTTAAAACATCAATCCGGTGAACGTCTGGATTATGCTGGTATTTGGAAATAAAACCAATGTCATTATGAAAAAAGTGAATTCAGTTGAGGAATATGTAGAAGTCCATTCCCATTTTGGTAAAGAGCTTTCTATATTAAGACAAATCATCAATTCTACAGAGCTTGAGGAAACCTTGAAATGGAGCACTCCTGTTTATACATTGAATGGCAAAAACGTTTTGGGTCTTGGGGCATTCAAAACCCATTTTGGTATTTGGTTTTTCAACGGTGTCTTTTTAAAGGATGAAAAGCAACTTCTTTCTGCGGCCCAGGAAACTACCAAAGGGTTACGCCAAATGCGTTTTCAATCCATTTCAGAAATTGATAAACATGCGGTTTTGGCTTATGTGAAAGAAGCCATTGAAAACCAAAAGTTGGGCAAAGAAATAAAACCTGAAAAGAAAGGGAAAACCGTTATAATCCCTGAAGAATTAAACGATGCCTTGAAAAAAGATACTGGACTAAATGATGCGTTCAAAAGTTTGACCACTTTCAAGCAAAGGGAATATGCAGAATATATGGATACGGCCAAAAGAAAGGAAACCAAACAATCACGATTGGAAAAAATTGTTCCAATGATATTAAAAGGTATTGGATTGAACGATAAGTATAAAAATTGTTAAATAAAAAAAGCCACTAAAAAGTGGCATTTTTTATTTAATGTATTGAATGATCAGGATGGAGCATTCACTTTTTGGCTCATTTCCATGGAAATGGCCGAACGTTCAAACTTTATTTTTCCAGCCAAAGTTTCTATAACGCAACTATTGTCCTTATCATTGAGATCAACAATTTTGCCGTGCATTCCACTTTTTGTAATGACTTTATCCCCCTTTTTAAGTTCGTTCGCAAACTTTTTTTCCTTTTTTGCACGTTTCATTTGTGGTGCAATCATTAAAAAGTAAAATACTGCAATGATTGCTATTAGAGGTAAAAAACTTCCTATTCCTTCTCCCATCGATCATTAATTGTGATTATGCCCTTCGTGACCTGGTTGGGTACTTGTTTGAGTTGCAGGTTGCTGAATAATTGGACTGTTCGTGTTTGTTGTAGCTGGAGCATTAGGGTCCGGTTCAATGAAGGCCTTAATTTTCACAGTTTCAGTACCACTCTCGGTATTGGTTGTTAAAGTAACTGTTTTTGTAACTTGATTGGCACCTTTACCATTAAATTTAACTGTAAAATGGGCAGATTCACCTGGAGCCAAAGGTTCTTTATTCCAGTCTTGTGGCACTGTACATCCACATGAACTTTTAATGTTACTGACCACCAAGGGAGATTTACCGGTATTGGTATATTTAAAAACCGTTTCTACAGGAGTGTCATTCATAATGGTCCCAAAATCATGTTCTACTTCGTCAAAAGTAATCATTGGAAAATCTCCTGCGGTTGCATCTCTTTGAGCTGCTGCTGCTACGTTTTCTTCGTTTACTTTACTTTTTGCATCGTCTTTACATGATGTAAAAGCCACCAAACAAAGTGCGCTTATACCTAATATCACTTTTTTCATTGCTATAATTTTAATTATTTTTTTAAAGGTTGTTATTTTCTGTGGTTAAAAGTACTAATTATTTCGTCTAATCAAAACTTTTTAACCTTATTACAACAATCCTCTGCCCATTTTGGGGTACTTGCCCTGTTGGGAATATTCTTTAATAATTTTATCTAAAATGCCATTGATAAAGATGCTGCTTTTTGGCGTTGAATATTCTTTTGCGATTTCCAAATACTCATTGATGGTCACTTTTACAGGAATGGATGGAAATTTTTGAAACTCACACAACGCCATCTGAAGCAATACCGCATCAAGGTTTGCGATACGGTCGGAATCCCAATTGGTAGTCTTTTTGGCAATTTCTTCGCTAAATTTTGAACGGTTGAGTATCGTTTTTTTGAACAGTTCAATGGCAAAATCACGATCTTCCAAATCTTTGTAAAGTTTTGGTGTGAAATACGATTGCGAGACATTTGGCTTTACTTTTTTAAGAAGTTTCAAAATACTGGTATTCACAATGGGCAAATCATCGATCCAAGTTAATTTTTTGTCTTCAAAATAGTCGTAAAGTTTTTCGTTGGGCGCAACGATTTCTGAAAAAACATCTATTAAAAAAGTTTTGTCCTCATTAAAATCAGAGGTCTTGGTTTTTATATAATCCTTGTAAATGGAACTTTCTAAAATGGCCTTAAATATAATATCCACATATTCAAAATCCAGATACCAGTAATCCAGTTTTCGATTTTCAAGCTCATTTTTTAAAGTGTTATCATCCTTAATTAGGGCAAGAACTTTATTGTTGATGAACTTGTAATTTGGATTTTTTTCCTCTTGAGTGGCCAGAAACTTTTTTTGGGTCTTGGCCAAGTGATCTTCAGCTTTTTTTTGGACCTCAATAAGTAAAGAAAGTGTGATTAAGTAGAGGTCATACATGCTCTCAAGACTCTGAAGCAAAAATTTTTCATCCCTTTTTAGGTCATCACCTTCAGTACCATTAAAGGCATATAGGGTTTGCATGACTTTAATACGTATGTGTCGTCTATTTAGCATATATAAAGAACTTATTTAAAGCAAAAAAAGCGAAAATTTATTAATTTCGCTTTGCAAAAATACTATTATTTTCCAATATCAAAACTACTTTTTCCCATGCGCTTTTAATTCTTTCCCATTTCTCTTTATTTCAAAGACTTTTGAGGCCCTTTCAAGACTGTTATTATTGATTGCATATAATATGGTTAACCACAAAGGGAACAGAGATATGACACAAAGCACACAAAAAAGAAATTCTTGGTGAACTTTGCGCCTTCTTAGTGCTCTTTGTGGTTGGACAAAATCCAGACCAATTGCTCAAACCATCAATAACTAAAGCTAAGATTCCAAATATTGTCCTTAATCCATTATCTTTGCCGTCATGAACCACAACGTGTAAGTCATCTCTAAGATACTTGTCCTAGAAAAGGAATCAATTCTTACGTGAACCAAAAAAAGTTTTTTTAATTTTTATATGAAAGCATTACAGCATCTCAATAAATATTTCATCAAATACAAATACAGTTTATTATTAGGGATTCTAATTACCATTTTTGCTAAAATATTTTCTCTTTTCATACCACGCTTAATCAGTCAATCCGTTAATGTGGTTGACGAATTTAGAAAGGGCACCATTACCGATATTGCATTTGTAAAATCGGAATTGTTTATCAATATTCTTTACATTATAGGGGCAGCCATTATTTCTGGGATTTTTACGTTTTTAATGCGCCAAACCATCATAAATGTTTCCAGATATGTTGAATACGATTTAAAAAATGAAGTCTATCAGCAGTACCAACGCCTATCGTTAAGCTTCTACAAATCGAACCGTACGGGAGACCTTATGAACCGAATCAGTGAAGATGTTAGTAGAGTAAGGGAATATATGGGACCTGCCATTATGTACTCGTTGAACATGGTTACCTTATTTGTTGTCGCTTTGATCTATATGTTCAGTGTGGCCCCTAAATTAACCATCTATGTGGTTACACCATTGCCAATACTCTCCATTGTGATCTACAAATTGAGCAAGATCATCAATCAAAGAAGCACAATTGTTCAGCAATACTTATCAAAACTTTCAGCATTTACCCAAGAATCTTTTAGTGGCATTTCAGTGATTAAATCCTATGGCATTGAAGATCAAAATTATGATGCATTTTATGCCATCTCTAATGATGGCAAACAAAAGCAAATCGATTTGACCAAGGTACAGGCACTGTTTTTTCCTTCCATGATATTGCTCATCGGCATCAGTAATCTCCTTGTGATTTATATTGGCGGAATGCAATATATTAATGGCGAAATCAAAGATATAGGGACCATCGCCGAGTTTTTAATTTATGTGAACATGCTTACATGGCCAGTGGCCGCTGTGGGTTGGGTAACCTCTTTGGTGCAACAGGCAGAGGCATCACAAAAACGAATCAATGAGTTTTTAAGGGAAGAACCCAAAATCAAAAACAAGGTAGAGGGTTCATCGAAGATTGAAGGAAATATTGAATTCAAAAACGTCTACTTTACGTATCCCGATACCAATATTCAGGCCTTAAAAAATGTGAGCTTTTCAATAAAAAAAGGCGGAACATTAGCCGTTTTGGGGAAAACAGGTTCTGGAAAATCTACCATCTTGGATTTGATAGGGCGACTTTATGATATTGAATCAGGAAGTATAACAATTGACCATACACCTGTAGATTTGCTCAATCTCGACGATTTGAGAAATAGTATTGGTTATGTGCCCCAAGATGCATTTTTATTTTCAGATTCCATAAAAAACAATATTATGTTCGGAAAGGAAGACGCCACTGAAGATGAAGTTATTGAGGCAGCAAAAAATGCCGATGTCCATAAAAACATTAAAGGGTTCACCAATGGTTATGATACAAAATTGGGCGAACGTGGCATCACCTTATCAGGTGGGCAAAAACAAAGGATTTCTATAGCAAGGGCCATCATTAAATCGCCCGAAATTTTATTGTTTGATGATTGTCTTTCGGCTGTCGACACAGAGACCGAAGAAAAAATACTTAAAAACCTGAACAAGGTCTCCAAAGGTAAAACCACCATCATTGTCAGTCACAGAATTTCATCTGCAAAAAATGCCGACCAGATCATTGTGTTGGACGAGGGTAAAATTGTACAATCTGGAACCCATGAATCCCTGTTGAACGTTGACGGATATTACAGGGAACTCTACAATAATCAGCTTAATGAATCCCCAGAAGACAAATTACTTTAAGCTCTAAAATTGTGGTTTTTTGTCCATTAATTTCAATTTAAAAAAGCGAGATATAAAAGAAATACCATAAAATGTTGGTTACTATACTTTTTTTTTGGATTTTTGAGACTTTAACCGATAATAAAAGAATAATTATGAGTGATCATGGCATGATGGAAAAAGAGGAAATTTTCTCGAAAGTATTAAGAGCAGGAAGAAGAACTTATTTTTTTGATGTAAGGGCCACAAAAGCCGGTGACTATTACCTTACCAT
Source organism: Flavobacteriaceae bacterium (assembly GCA_036396455.1). Taxonomy (GTDB): domain Bacteria; phylum Bacteroidota; class Bacteroidia; order Flavobacteriales; family Flavobacteriaceae; genus Geojedonia. Next base: position 863 of record DASWKU010000375.1, on the reverse strand, counting down.
TACAGAAAGTAAAAAATTTACAAATGATGACGGTTCATTTCACTACAAAAAACATAAAATCTATTTATACAAAGAAGATTTTACTGAATTCAATGAAATTTTAAACGAAATGACCGATTACATCATCAATGAAAAAGGTGACGAAGTCATTAGTGAACGTCATCAAAAGGACTTTAAAAAAGACGATGATTATACCGAAGATTTAGAAACAGATGAAGAGCCAGTTGAAAAATCAAGCGGCAGCTTTACTGATGTTAATTTTGAAGATATTTAAACTTTTTTGATAAAACTTTTAAAACCGTTACGTTACCGTGACGGTTTTTTTTATTTTTATGACAAACTCAAAAACCCATGAAATTATTTTATTCCCTAGCTTGTCTTTTTCTTTTTAAAACCCTGGCATTTTCACAAACCGATTTATCCTATTATTTGCCCCAAAACGTTACGTATGACCAAAATATTCCCACACCAAAATCGGTCATTGGCCATGAAGTTGGTGAGTGGCATGTTACCCATGATAAATTGGTTCAGTATATGTATGCTTTGGCAGAAACCTCTGATAGAATCACTATTGAAAACAGAGGCGCTTCTTTTGAAGGGAGGCCCATACTGTTACTTACGATTACCGCTCCAAAAAACCATCAACAATTGGACAAGATTCGTAAAGCCCATATCGCTTTAACAGATGGTGATAATACGGACACTTCCAATATGCCCATTGTTGTATATCAAGGGTTCTCGATCCATGGTAACGAACCCAGTGGATCCAATGCCGCACTTCTGACAGCCTATTATTTGGCAGCAGCAGAAGGAAACGAAATTTCAGAATTGTTGGACAACACGGTCATCTTGTTTGACCCTTC
>DASWKU010000374.1:0-11410 GCA_036396455.1 Flavobacteriaceae bacterium | reverse complement strand
AGGCGGTAATTTAATTAGCAGAGAAGGATATATTGAAACCCCTGATTCTCTACGACTATTGACAACTCATAAAGATTTTCGCACAACCTTATTACAGACTTTTGGAGATACAAGTTCTGCAACCGCACTAGCTTCACGTTTTGCGGCACAGCTTAAAAATGAATATTTAGATTTTTGGCCCGAGACAATTAGAGGGCTTATGATTCATTCAGCAGAATGGACTGAAACAATGCTAGATGGTAGAAATATCCAAGATGTAGAATCTTTCTCTAAAGATGAAAAAAGAAATTTGTTGAGATCTTTTGGTTATGGTGTTCCTAACTTAAGCAAAGCACTTTATAGTGCCCGAAACGCCTTAACGTTGATAGCTGAAAAAAAAATCACTCCATATAAGAAGGATGGTAGTATTAAATTTAATGACGTTCATTTCTTTGAACTTCCTTGGCCTGTAGAAGTTCTTCAGGAAAGACTTGCTGACATAGATGTAAAGCTCAACATAACACTTTCTTACTATATTGAGCCAAATCCAGGCAGTAGAAAATATAGTACCAAGTTTAGTTATCAGTCGCATGGTTTGCGTTTCAATGTTATTAAACCAGGGGAGGATGTTGAGACTTTTCAAAAAAGGGTTAATAAAAATGCCCGAGAGGAAGGAGAAAGTGGTTTTTCCGGTGAAAAATGGATACTAGGATCTCAATATAGAGATAAAGGTTCTATACACCGGGATTTTTGGATTGGTTCTGGAGCTGATTTGGCTACTAGAAATAGAATTGCAGTCTATCCAATATCGGGTTGGTATAGGACACGGAAAGCCCTTGGTAAGTACAATGATTCTGTCAGATACAGTTTGATTGTTTCAATTGAAGCTCCTAAAATACATGTAGATATTTATACTCCTATAAAAAACATGATTGAAATTGAATTATAGAAGATTATAACTAATTCAATTACTTGAAACATATAATAGTACTGTAGTGGTTAATCGTGCATAAAGCAAGTGAAGATTTTCAAATATTAAAAGATAAAATCAAAGGTAAAACTGAACAACAAGTCAAGTCCAAAACATCATAACTTTTTACGGAGTAATGAAGATTTAGACAAACCAAACAACAAAAACAAGATACCATCCATTTTATTTCGTAACTTTTCGCTTAAGACCTTAAAGGCCCTGGTCATGTGGCCCTCAATGGTTTTCGGTGCAATATTAAGGTATTCGGCAATTTCCATTTGGGTTAAACCCTCCCTTTTGTTGAGCAAAAATATTTCCTTGCATTTTCTGGGCAGCTTATCAATTTCAGCATTCATCAATTTTATAAGCTCATCAAAGTCTTCAGTTTCTTTTTCTACAACCAGGTCCATGGACTCCAAATATTTTTTTTCCAAATAAATAACACGCTTATTTTTCCTATGTTGATCAATAAACTCGTTGTAAACCGATTTGAACAAATAATTTTTTATGGAAAACTTCGGATTGATTTTCTTTTTGTTGAACCAAACCTTGGTAAACACTTCCTGTACAATGTCTTCTGCCATATCATGGTCTTTGGTCAAAACATAGGCATACCCACATAATTTTTGATAATAGGTTTCCATTAAAAAAGTATAGGCCTTAAAGTTGCCATCCTTTAATTGTTGTGCCAGAAAAGAGTTTTTATCAAAATTCAAAACATGCAATTTATTTTCAAATGTAACAATAAAAAAACTTAATTATATTCAAAAAAAAATGGAGGGGTAGTAAAAATTCATCCGTAATTAATACATAATGAAACAAAATGAAGACATCAGGGATACAATCAATAATCATAAAATTTTTCAATAATGAAGCCAATATTGACGAATTGGAACAATTGGAAAAATGGCTACAACATAAAGAAAATGAAACCATGTTCAACCATTTTGTAGAAGTCGAACTTTTAACAGCCGTAAGTATGGGGAACTACAATGTTGAAAAAGCAAAACAATTAATAAAGGCCAAGATTGACAAGGCCATCAGAAGAAAAAAGCTAACTATGTTTAGTAGGGTATCCATAGCCGCTTCCGTTATCGGTATCTTGGCCACAGCCTACTTTTTTAAAGATAACCTGTTTACAGCCCAATCACCAGAAGCTACCCCCATCATCGTCAACAACCAAATAAAATCTGGTACAGACAAAGCAACCCTAACCTTGGAAGATGGCTCTGAAGTGGTACTAGAAAAAGGCACAACCTACCAAACTCCAAATGCCACGAGTAATGGTGAAGAAATCGTATATGAAGCTGGAGAAAAAGCCACCACTGAAATCGCCTATAATACATTGACCATTCCTAGAGGCGGACAGTTCTATATAAAATTGTCTGATGACACCAAAATATGGCTCAATTCCGAAAGCCAATTAAAATACCCGGTAAGTTTTACCGACGGGAAGACCCGCCAGGTGGAGCTTGTCTATGGTGAAGCCTATTTTGAAGTGTCTCCAAGCACCGAGCATTCAGGGTCAGATTTTAAAGTCCAACATAGCAAGCAAGAGATTCAAGTATTGGGCACCCAGTTCAACATCAAGGCCTACAAAGACGAAACACATGTGTACACTACTTTGGTTGAAGGAAAAGTTGCCATAAGTGCGTCTGGGAAACAACAAGTGTTACAGCCTGACCAGCAGTCCAATTTAGACATTGAAACGGGTCAATTAATAATTGCACCAGTAGATGTGTTTTATGAAGTCTCTTGGAAGGATGGCATTTTCAACTTTAAAGGAAAAGCATTAAAGGACATCATGAAGACCCTTTCACGTTGGTATGATATGGATGTCGTTATTAAAAACAAGGCATTGGAAACCGTCACCTTTACAGGGGTGTTACGGAAAAACCAGCCTATCGTGGAGATTTTATCCGCCATACGGTCAACCGCCATAAACAATTACGAAATTCATGACAAAACCATAACTATAGAGTAGCTATAACCAAAAACATAAGGAGGAAGGCAATTCTCTAACCTGGATAGTAAAAGCATTGCTTCCCCCTAAAAACGCATCAATATATTATAAAATATAAGGTATCAATGACACACAAAGGTATACAAATTATATTAACCAATGCTTGCATTGTCCCGACACTTACGAAAGCCCCGACATTTATCGTCGGGATCGGGATAAGAAAACAGCTATTAATGTTCATGATGCGAACCTTTATTTTCCTGTGCTGTGTGTCGGTGTTTAGTATTACGCCCAACCATATCGTGTCACAAAACGCCAAAATTAAAATCAAGGCCGATAACACCTTAACAGTAGATGAGGTTTTTGGCCTGATCATGAAACAGACCGACTACAATTTTATATACCAAGATGGCTTGTTTAAGGATTTTCCAAGAGTTTTGGTTAAAAAGGGGACCACAACGGCTGGCAAGTTATTGCAAGAAAGTATCGCAAGTGCCAATTTAAATGTGATCCTAACAGCCAACAACACCATTATTATAAAGGAAAAAAACACCCAGCAACAAATAAAGGTCTCCGGTAAGGTAACCGACGAAGTAGGCATGCCCGTTGCGGGAGCAACGGTGTTAATTAAAGGGACCACGCGAGGCGTGGCAACCGACTTTGATGGATCCTATAGCATCACAGTACCCAACCCCGAAAACGTACTGGTGTTCTCTGCTTTGGGCTTTGCCACACAGGAAATTACCGTGGGCAGCCAGAGTATTATTAATGTAACCCTTAAAGAAGCTATAAACGAGTTGGATGAAGTGACTATTAATGCAGGGTATTATAAAACTACAAAGCGCCAAGCAACAGGGAGCATTTCTAAAGTAACTGCTTCCGTTATTGAAAAACAACCGGTCTCAAATCCCCTTCTTGCTTTACAAGGAAGAATTCCAGGGGTAGTTATTGAACAATTTTCAGGGTTACCAGGAGGTTTGATGTCTATACAGATAAGAGGTAGAAATAGTATTAATAGAAATATTAGAGGCAACCCATTGTTTATAGTAGACGGAGTACCCTATCCTTCAGATGAATTCGAACGAGGTTTTGGAGGTATTTTAGGTAGAATTAATGCATTAAATAGTTTGAATCCAGCAGATATAGAAAGTATTGAAGTTTTGAAAGATGCTGATGCCACAGCTATTTATGGCTCAAGGGGAGCTAATGGGGTTATTCTCATCACTACAAAACAAGGACAATCAGATAGAACAAATATAGAGGTCAATATAGCTTCAGGTATTAGCGAAGTAGGTCATTTCATGGATTTATTGAATACACCCCAGTACTTGGAAATGAAAATTGAAGGGTTTCAAAATGAAGATCTTTGGCCAAGAGATCCTTCTCAATATGCATTTGATCCAGATTTATTCATTTGGGACACTACTAGATATACCAACTGGCAAAAAAAATTAATCGGTGGAATAGCTGAAAATTTTAATGCAGGTATATCGGTTTCTGGCGGTAACAATCGTTTAAGATATTTAATAAGTGGAAACTACTTAAAACAAGGCACTGTATTTCCAGGCGACTATGGTTACAAAAAAGGTTCAGGATTATTAAAATTGTCCAGTAATAGTGGTGAACAAAATAAATTTTCTTTTTCAGTTTCAGTCAACTACACAATTGATCAAAATGATTTACCATATCATGACTTGACTAATGAAGCTTTATTTTTAGCGCCAAATGCACCAAAATTGTATGATGATAATGGAAATTATAATTGGGAAAATAATACGTGGATTAATCCAATAGCCGCAAATTTAGAACCTCAATTTATTGCTGATGGGAAGAACTTGATAACTAATGTTAACCTTCAGTATGAGATTTTACCTAGTTTAAAAGCTAAAACAAATCTCGGTTATAATTCACGTTTGTTAAAAAGGTTTGCTACCACACCTTTTGCATCTTCTAATCCACAATTTTATTCTAGTTTTCAGGCATCAAGTAGCTTTGGCAATAGCAGTATTAATTCTTGGATTATTGAGCCTCAATTAGAATATCAACCCGCCTTTTTAAATGGGTCATTCAAATTTTTATTGGGCTCATCTTTTCAGTCAGTTTCGAGTTCAGATGAAGTATTGTTCGCTTCTGGTTTCACAAGTGATGCATTCTTAAGGAACATTAAAGCGGCTCCTAATGTTTCTGTTACTCAATTTGAAGAATATAAATATCGGTATGCGGCTCTTTTTGGGAGAATTAATTACAATTTCAGAGATAAATATATTATAAATCTTACTGGACGCAGAGACGGTTCCAGTCGCTTTGGTAAAGGAAACCGTTTTGGGAATTTTGGAGCAGTTGGCATAGCCTGGATTTTTTCACAGGAAGATTTTTTTTCAAAACATATCGGATTCATTTCTTATGGTAAACTTCGCTCAAGCTTTGGCATAACCGGTAGTGATAATATTGGAAATTATCAATACCTTGATTCTTATGCTAATACTATTAATCCTTATCAAGGAGTATCTGGAGTAGTTCCTGTTCGATTGGCAAATGATAACTATGGTTGGGAATCAAATAAAAAGTTTGAGTCTGCTATCGAGTTAGGCCTTTTTGAAGACAAGATAAACTTTACGGCTAGTCATTATATTAACAGGTCTTCAAACCAATTGGTAGGATATCCATTATCTGTAGTTACAGGTCAACCATCAATTCAGCAAAATTTACCGGCCACAGTTCAAAATACTGGGTGGGAATTTGAACTCAATACAATTAATTTGAAAGGGGAGGTTGAATGGAGAACTAACATAAACCTGAGCGTTCCAAGAAACAAATTGATTCATTATCCCGATTTGGAAAATTCTGCTTATTCACAAGACTATGTCGTGGGTCAGCCATTGTCTGTTATTCGGGGTTTCAAGTATTTAGGAGTTGATCCAATTTCTGGTAATTATGAATTTGAAGATTTAAATGGTGATGGTCAATTTACCGCTGATGATTATCAAGTGGTAGGGAACAAAGGAATAGATTATTTATTTGGTTTATCAAATACATTGTCAATAAATAATAAACTTAAGGTAGATGTTTTTATACAAGGCGTTAAACAGACTGGTTACAATTACATCAATTATTTTTCTAATGCTCCGGGATATAACAGTGAGAATGAACCAACAGAGGTATTAAATAGATGGAGAGCTCCTGGTGATATTACAGATGTTCAGAAATTTGGAGGGGGAGGGAGTGAAGTATTTGAAAATTATCAACGATTGAAAATAAGTGATAAAATTTTAACAGATGCCTCATTTATAAGGTTAAAGAATGTTCAGGTTTCATATGATTTCCCTTTTGAATGGGGCAACTTGGAAGTATATGTACAGGGGCAAAATTTATTGACTCTAACAAATTATATTGGTCTTGATCCAGAGAATCAGTCAAGTATTACATTGCCACCGTTAAGAACCTTTGTTTCCGGATTAAAATTAAATTTTTAATATTATGCATAATTCCAAATTTTTAATTCTAAAAACATTATTCTACATAGTGTTATCTCTGTTAATTTCATGTAATCCATTTTTGGACGTAGGTGCTCCGGTATCGGAAACGGATAGAGAAACTATTTTTGAGGATAATCAATCAGCCACAGCGGCAGTTATAGGAATTTATAGCGAAATGATGTCCACCACCAGCTTTGCTAATTCAGCTATTAGCTACAATGGCGCACTTTCCGCTGACGAGATAAATTTGCTTAATCAATTAGCTGGGCAGAACCAGTTTTTAAATAACAATCTTTTACCCACAAATAACGATATATTATCCTCATTTTGGGAGCCTGGATTTAGGCTTATCTGGTATGCCAATTCAGCTGTCGATGGTATAACTAGCTCGAGTATGTTAAGTGAAGACGTTAGGAATCAATTGCTTGGAGAACTTTTGTTCATCCGTGCGTTTTGCCATTTTTATCTTACAGGATTTTTCGGGGATATTCCTTATGTAACTTCATCAGATTATCATAAAAATGCTGTCATAAACAAAATATCACAATCACAGGTCTATGACCATATTATTCAGGACTTAAACGATGCTAAGGAACTACTTAGTGAAGATTATCCATCTCCAAACAGAACAAGGCCTAATAAATCGGTTGCCAGTACATTATTGGCTAGGGTTTATCTTTATACAGAACAATGGCAAAAAGCTATTGAAGAATCTGATGAAATTTTAGGATCAGCAGGATTTATATTGGAGCCAGATTTAAATAATGTGTTTCTATACACTAGTAAGGAAACCATTTGGCAACTAATACCCGTATTTCCCGGACATAATACCGAATATGGCATATTTGTCACTAATGGTAGCAATGGTGCTCTTAAACTTCGAGATGAATTGGTAACATCCTTTGATAATGGAGATAACAGAATGAATTCGTGGGTCTCCTCCAGATATAATGCATCTAGCGGAATAACAACATATTATCCCTTTAAGTATAAAGAAGCCTCACTTAATAGACCTTTAACAGAATACAATATTGTTTTTAGGTTAGCTGAATTATATCTTATTAGAGCAGAGGCACGTGCTATGCTTGGAATCTTAACCGGTGTAGAAAGTGCTGCATCAGATTTGGCAATAATTAGAGAAAGAGCAGGCTTAAATCCAATTATTTCATCCAATCAAACTGAGTTATTGGAAGCAATAACAAAAGAAAGAAGGGTCGAGCTCTTTACTGAATGGGGGCACCGTTGGTTTGACTTGAAGCGTTTGGGTATAGCCAATAATGTCTTGTCGCCTATCAAGCACAATTGGCAATCAACTGATGTACTCTATCCTATTCCACAAATAGAATTAGATCGAAACAATAATCTATTACCCCAAAATGAGGGCTATTAAACCTATAATATTTAATTTATGAAAACAAAGAAAATTTATTTTACCTTAATATTTATTTGCATATCCATTTTTTTAAATGCTCAGACAAGCGGTTACAACTTAAACCGCATTGGCATCGGAGATAAAGTCCCTGAAGATTTACCATTGGTAAATTTGGTAAATTATCCAAATTCAGAGGCCAAAATTTCAGATTTTAAAGGGAAATGGTTGATTTTGGACTATTGGTTTACAGGATGTGGGCCTTGCATAGCTTCATGGCCCAAATTGATGCACCTTCAGGAAAAATATGGCGACAAAATTCAGATCATGGGAGTCAATCATATGCAAAATAAAGAGGTGGTTGAAGATTTTATAACGAGAAGAAATAAAAGAAGCAAAGAACCATTTACCATTCCTTCAGTCACCGGTGATACAATTTTATATAAAATACTTCCTCCATCAGGTTATCCAACTGTAATTTGGATTGATCCGGAAGGGGTCTATAGAGCATCAACCAATGGCGAGGATCTAAATGATGAAAATATTTTAAAGGTATTGAACAATAAAGGCATTAAAAGCCTTGCTGTAAACACCACATTCATCAATCTTAAAAGACCACTATTCATTGACGGTAATGGTGGAACAGGACAACAGATGCTCTATTATTCTACAATTTCCAAATATTCAGAGAGAATAATAAATGGAGCATTTTTAATGTCAGCTGATTCGTCAGGTTATGTTATTGCAGCAACACACAAGCCTATTATAGATTTAATCAGTAGGGCTTATTGTAAAGGTCCATATAATAGATATTCTTTGGTTGACTATATACGTTTACCGCAAACGCAAATTGAACTTAAGGTTAAGAATCAAAAGAAATTATTATTTTATAATGATCCCAATGTTAGCTTAAACGAAAATATTTATACCTATCAGTTAATATCTTATGAGCCCCGCAAACTGGAAGAATTAAAACAAATAATGCGGGACGATCTTCAAAAGTATTTTAATCTGGAATTTCAATGGGAAAAAAGAAGAAAGCAATGTTTGGTGCTTAAAGCTAAGGATACAACATTATTAGGTGATAACGTATATAAAACTCCCATTTATGGTTATAAAAAGGTGGGAAGTAATTTTTACCTGAAAGATGTGCCGGTTTTTAATTTCTTCGGCTACTTAACTGAATATGTTGGAGGTATCTATAATGAACCTAATGGTTATCCGCTCATTGATGAAACTGGTTATAAAGGGGGCCTTGATATTATTTTTGAAAATGTTACTGATCAGAACAACCGTGAAATATTAAGAGATTACAAAAAGTTAAATATCGCTATGTCCAAATATAAATTAAGCTTTAGTCTTGAAGAGCGTGAGGTGAGTGTATTGGTCATTACTGATTCAAAACCAATAAAGGAAAATGAATTTCATACAAACATATTTAACAATTAGAGTTTATCGCATTAATAGGCTTTTAAGAAATATGATTTAAATAATCAAATAAATATTAACTAATTTTTAAAACTAATTCAAATATGAAAACAAAAACCCAAAAATTGAAATCAATTACATTACTTATGGCTATCGGAGCCCTACTGTTATATGTGTCCTGTAGTAAAGATGATGAAAATCCCAAAACAGTACCAGTAATCACAACTAATCCCGTTACAGATGTTACCGATAATTCTGCCTTAGGTGGAGGAAATATTATGAACAATGGTAATTCAAGTATCACAAATGCAGGTATAGTATTTAGCAGTACTAATAATCAACCAACTTTAGATAATGAGTTCACCGAAGTATCAGCGACACAGGGATCCTTTACGAGCTTAATGGAGAATTTACAGTCTGGTACTACATATTATGTTCGAGCTTATGCAATTAATGGCATAGGAACCGGTTATGGAGAAGCCATAAGTTTTATGACAAATAATGGACTGCCCATTGCATCTAATGTAACGATAAACGGTACGGTAGAAGCTAATCTTGAAGTTTCTGCTAGCTATATTTATAGTGATGCCGAAAACGATCCTGAATCTGGCACAACATTTCAATGGTATGTTGCAGATGATGCCACAGGAACTAATGAAACAGCCATTTCTGGTGCTACTAATGTGAATTATACGATTAGTATTGATTACGAAAACAAATTTATTGCAGTAGGAATTACTCCAAAAGCCTCCAGTGGTAATTCGCCTGGTGATGAAGTAAAATCTGCATATTTTGGAGTGGGAGAGGCAACAACTGTCACTTTTATGTATAATAATGAAGAAGTAACCTATAGTATAATCAATAGTCCAACAACAGGTAGAAGATGGCTGGATCGTAATTTAGGCGCTCCTAATGCACCATCATCTGTTGATGATTACTCGAACTATGGGGACCTATTTCAATGGGGGCGACTTGCGGACGGACATCAGTTAATGGTACGCAATGGACCTAGTGATGCGGATATGTCCCCTGTGAATGGAACGACCTCTACCAGTGAACCTTATGAGACATCCTCTAATGATGACCCGGGACATTCCCTATTCATAGTTAACAAAGATGCACCGAATGATTGGCGTATTGAACAGAATGACAATCTGTGGCAAGGGGTTGACGGTACGAATAACCCTTGCCCGTCCGGATGGCGTATACCAACTGCAGAAGAATGGGCTGCTGAAAATTTGGGAACGATAACTGACGCCTTTACCAAATTGAAGATAACATTCACCAGTATTAGGTCGGGAAGTACAGGACTTATTTTTCAGTCGATCACAAATGCACGGTACTGGACCTCAACAGTCAGTGGTACTATGGCGACCTACAACCAAACAAATAATACGAATACTACTCAGACTACAACTTTTCGCAATAATGGTTATGCTTGCAGATGTATAAAAGATTAAAAAAACTTATAATATTCCCACCAAATTATCAGTTTGGTGGGTATATTAAAAAAGCAAAACATGAAAACCTACTTCCTGTTATTTTTTATGGGCACAATGTGTTTAGTTAAGGCTCAAATTTTAGAACCTGTTAAAATAAGTTGGTCATCAAATAAAATAGATAAAAACTCCTATGAGATACATTTAAAGGCAGAGATAGATAAAAATTGGCATGTCTTTTCTCAAAACATGGAAGAAGGCGGCCCATTGCCAACGCTGATAGAGTTCAATAAAAACAATAATGTCACCCTACAGGGAAGGACAAAGGAAGTTGGCAAGCTCCGTGAAAAGTACGAGGAGATCTTCATGGTGAACACCAAATATTATTACAACACGGTGGACTTCGTTCAACTGGTCAAAAAGAAAACCGACAAACCTGTAAAACTAGAAGGTACTATCACCTATATGGCCTGCAAGGAAGAGCAATGCCTCACTCCTCAGGAGGTGGAGTTTGAGGTCGTGTTAAATGGTTCAAACCCTAATTAAACATAAAAAACCATAACAGCACACCATAACTACCAAAAGTACGGGCATAAACACCTTGCTCTCTGGAGGATAGATTGAAAAATCAAACCAACCTAATAAGCACAATGTGTAATCTTTAAACCCAAATAGTATGAGTATTAAATTCAAGGCCATCGAGCGTGGCCAACCCGGAGTAGCCGGGGGCGGAGCAAAACAGTGGTATGCCAGTGCGGTGAACGGCCAGCACGTGACCCTAAGGGA
>DASWKU010000373.1:0-3475 GCA_036396455.1 Flavobacteriaceae bacterium | reverse complement strand
ATACTCTACAAAAAGCGTGAGTAAGAGATACAACAAGCCAATAGCCAAAAATAGAATAGAGCCTTTAAGCAGTTCGTTGGTGTAAAATCGCTTAATGAATTGTTCAAGTTTGTTCTGTATAACAATAAAATCCCCCATATTCCAATATAACTTACTAATCTACAATTTTATTTTAACCTGCAATTATTCCAAATTAATAAGATTATGTTAATTTCCAAAACCATTTTGTCAATACCTACATTCCTGGTAAAGCGATTTCCGTCCAAAGCATTTCTTTTAAACGTTATGGTTGTTATCTTTGCTACCTTAAATAAAAGCCAATGACCAAAAACGTTCGTGTGCGTTTTGCCCCAAGCCCTACCGGCCCTTTACATATTGGCGGGGCCCGTACGGCATTATTCAATTATTTGTTCGCAAAAAAACATGAGGGAACTTTTATTCTTCGCATAGAGGATACTGACCAAAATCGCTATGTTGAAGGTGCAGAACGTTATGTTATTGAATCTTTAAATTGGTGCGATATTCCCTTTGATGAAGGCCCTGGCAAAAACGAAAGGTTTGGACCGTACCGGCAGAGTGAACGCAAAGAAATTTATGCAAAATATGTAAAACAATTGCTCGGCTCCGGACAGGCCTATTATGCTTTTGACACTGCCGAAGACCTAGAGTTTTACAGAACAGACCATGGGGCAAAAGGCAAAACATTTATATATAATTGGCATAACAGAGAACAGTTGACCAATTCATTGTCGCTTCCCAATGAAGAAGTCGAAAAAAGGCTTGCCAATGGAGACGATTATGTGATTCGCTTTAAATCTCCTCAAAATCAAATTTTACAATTAACGGATATTATAAGAGGAAAGATTTCTATTGACACAAATATTTTAGATGATAAAGTGTTATTTAAAAGTGATGGTATGCCCACTTACCATTTGGCCAATATTGTGGATGATCATTTAATGGACATTTCACATGTGATACGTGGCGAGGAATGGCTGCCGTCATTGGCATTGCATTATCAATTATATGAGGCCTTCGGATGGCAAAAACCTGAATTTGCCCATTTGCCCCTTATTTTAAAACCTGCCGGAAAAGGAAAACTAAGCAAGCGTGATGGGGATAAACTAGGATTTCCCGTATTTCCGTTGGAATGGAAAGATCCAATAACCGGAGAGGTTTCCATGGGCTACAAAGAGGACGGATACTTTTCAGAGGCAATGGTTAATTTTCTGGCATTTTTAGGTTGGAACCCAGGGACCGAACAGGAGATATTTAGTTTGCAGGAACTTATCGATGCTTTTGAATTGGAGCGTGTCCACAAATCTGGAGCACGATTTGACCCGGAAAAAATCAAATGGTACAATCATCACTACATGCAAAATCAGAGCAATGACGATTTGGCTTTGGCCTTTAAATCTATAAGACCGGAATTAGCTGAAATTGATATCAATTTTATTTCCCCTGTTGTGGGTTTAATTAAAGAGCGGGCAACTTTTGTAAGTGATTTTTGGGACTTAACCCATTACTTTTTTGTTACGCCCATGGCTTATGACGAAAAAGCTTCAAAAAAAGCATTAAAGGAAGATACAAAAGCCATTTTAATCGAAGTTAAGGTCCTTATAAATGCTATTAGTGATTTTACAGTTGAAAGCCTTCATGAGAAAATTAAAAGCTGGATAACCACAAATAATATTGGATTTGGGAAAGTAATGATGCCTTTACGGCTGGCTTTGGTCGGTGATTTGCAAGGGCCGGATGTATTTGAAATTATGTTTTTGATAGGCAAAGTTGAAACCATAAAGCGTATCGATAATTTATTAAGTACGATTTAATTCCTATATTTAAAAAGTAAACATTGCGGTAAATGCCAACATGGATTGATTTCCCTTGAAATTTGTTTCATTGCTCCCAGACGTATCCAGGTCTTTACCGTTCAATTTGCTAAAGGTATTTGTAAACCCATAAATGTACTGCGCCCTTACCTTAAAGCTGTCATAGCCGGCGGTTATGCCTATTATTCCATCAAGATTAAATTGATTGATCCCCTTAATTTCATCTGCCGTTAAATTATCGTAATTGGTTAAAATATAATCCGATTGGCTTTTGTCGTTCAGTTCAAGCTCGCTGTTATATTGAAGCATTGGTCCGGCATCCAAAGTTACATTACTGCCAATTAGTTTTATATGTGCCAACAGCGCCACTTGAACGGTGTACAATTTGTACTCAACTGGCACATCGTTTAGACTAATAATTTCTGGCCTTCCGAAAATATCAATGTTGTTTTCAGAAAATTGAATACTATAGCTCACATTATACCAACGGTTTGGAATATCAACAGTTGCCGACATGCCTCCCAACCAACCCGTGCCGCTTTGGGTTTCAAAATTATCGGTAATGATGTCAAATTTTGTAATACCACCTTGTATTCCAAACCCGTTAACAATATTGTAGCTTTTGATTTGTCCTTGTACAAGTGTAACAAACCCTATACAGAGCGCTACTAATAAAAAAAGCTGTTTGATTTTCATGACTCTATTTATGGGATTGTGGCAAACCTAGGTAAATTTTTGATAAATCATGAACATTGCTTAAAATTTTTGCTTCGATTATTTTCTTTGTTTAATTTATTCAACTCGGGAAAATATGGCTTAATTTAGTAATCTTATTTTTTTAACCCTTTAAAAAACACATTATGGGCCAATTTATTTTATACCCTATTATCTTTTTCGGAATAATCATTTTAATATCTTCATTTTTTATTGTGAAACAACAAACCGCTGTAATTGTTGAACGGTTTGGCCGGTTTAATAGCATTAGACACTCGGGCTTGCAAATTAAAATTCCATTGGTGGACCGTATTGCCGGCCGTTTAAGTCTCAAAATCCAGCAACTCGATGTTATCGTCGAAACCAAAACATTGGATGATGTTTTTGTTCGCATAAAAGTTTCGGTTCAATATATGGTAATTAGGGACAAGGTATATGATGCGTTTTATAAATTGGATTATCCACATGAACAAATTACATCATACGTGTTTGACGTAGTTAGGGCCGAGGTTCCCAAGATGAAACTCGATGACGTCTTTGTGAAAAAAGATGACATCGCACTAGCGGTAAAAGCAGAGCTAAATGAAGCGATGTCAGATTATGGTTTTGATATCATTAAAACCCTGGTTACGGATATTGATCCCGACCAACAAGTAAAAAATGCCATGAACAGAATCAATGCTGCTGAACGCGAAAAAGTGGCTGCACAATTTGAAGGTGACGCAGCGCGCATACTGATTGTTGAAAAGGCAAAAGCCGAAGCCGAAAGCAAGCGCTTACAAGGGCAAGGTATTGCCGATCAAAGACGTGAGATTGCCCGTGGGCTTGAAGAATCTGTAGATGTGCTAAATAGGGTTGGGATCAATTCCCAGGAAGCTTCAGCACTTATTGTGGTCACCCAGCATTACGATACGCTGCAAGCTATTGGG
>DASWKU010000372.1:0-10108 GCA_036396455.1 Flavobacteriaceae bacterium | reverse complement strand
CCCCGATTTCTATGGATTAAACAAGCTTAAACCCATATTTTTTTTGATAGGGTCTATTGTTGTTGACACATGCAAAAATTCTCAGGACAAGCTTGTTCCTGATGGCGTTTATAACGCTCATTTTGTTTTTGCCCTCTCCTACCTTTCTCAAAAAGTAATCCCTCAGGTCCCCTTTCATGTTCACTGCCGACAGCGCGGCCATATGCAATAAGGCTTTCACTTGCCTGTTGGCCATTTTTGACACTCTGGGCCGTTTTTTAATGCTGCTCCCCGAGGAGTGGTCAAAAGGGACGACCCCGGAATAGCAGGCATATTTTTTGGCCTCCTTGATGTTCTTAAATTCATTGGTTGTGATGATCACCTCAATGGCCGAGAACATGCCAATCCCATCTACCGAAGTGATAATTGCATATAGCCTGTTCAGTTCAGCGTCGTCATTGATGATCTGTTCCATCTGCTTTTCAACGCCTTTTATATCGCTCTTTATCGCATTCAAAGTCTTTCTGCTGCTGGATCTCAACATTTTTTTGTCCTCCCCGCTAAGGAACTCTTGTTCGGTAAAGACCTGCCCCAGCTGTTTTTTGGTGGTGAGAAGCCTATTTCTAAGGGATGTCAGTTTTTTTAACCTTTGGACCTCTTCCCTTGCGGGCAACCAAAGTCTAGCGTCCTCTGCATATTTTCGCGCATATTGGGCAATGCGCAAAGAGTCCATTTTGTCGGACTTGCCCCTTGCCATTCCCTGGGCCCTTTTGATCTGAACAGGCCTTTCCATCCATAAATCTATCGAAAGGTCAACCAGAACGGCTTGGAGATAATTGCTGTATATGCCCGTGAATTCGGCACAGAACAGACACTTGCCCAAATCTATTTTCTTCCGTTTAATTTTACTGATGAAAGATTTGATGCCCTTAACGGTGTTCTCTATCTGCTCATAAACCAAGACCTGGTTCCCAGAGGTCAATAAAGAGAGGTCAAGTGTTTTTTTGGATACATCGGTACCTACAAAATAATCATAATGTTTAACTTTACACATGGCTTTAAAAATTTAATGGGATATGCCTTTAAACACAATCAATTCCCTGATAATAGGCCCAAGGCCTTAATTTCTATTTGATGCCTGTTTAAAGAACTGGTAGGGGATGGAATCGGGGTTTAAGCCTAAAAACTTGTAAGCGTCGCTTATTCGCCCCTACCAGGTATATCTCTGGTTATACAGATTAAAAGTAAATCTTTAATGCTTGCAAACTTAAGGGAAGTGTCGGGGGAGTATGACCCGTTCTAAAATAGCTATGACCCGTCCTGAATAACTATACAGGTTAATTAATAAATCCTATTATAGTTATACAAATATAATCCGTTGTGCATTTTGATAATTTTGAAATTAATATGGATTAAAATCTTCATTCTTTACCTCTAATCCTAAAGGATGGAATGAAGATTTCTTCGATTCACACCCTTTATTCCCGCTATCGGGAGGGGAAAAATCGATGAAATCTGTTTAAAATGCACAATGGGTAACTATAAATCTTAACCCTAAAATTTTAGAACCATAACAGCAAAAGCGTTTTCAAACTTTTTCGCAATTCGGTATATGCTCTGGAGATATGGATTTCTACTGTTTTAACGGAAATTCCCATCTTTTCGGCAATGGCTTTATAGGTGAGTCCATCATATTTACTTAATTTAAATGCCTGCTTACATTTTGGGGTCAACTTTTCAATAGCCTCTTTCACTTCTTCTATGCGGGACACCTCCTCTTTATCATCAGGTTCTACAAACAAAGCATGGGCGGTTTCTATTTTTAGTTCATCAAGAAAAGTCCTATCCCTGTTTTCTTTCCTTATATAGGTCAGAAATTCATTCTTGCAGATTTTAAAGAGATAGTTTGCAATAGATAGATCTGTATTAATTTGCTTTCGCTTCGTCCATAGTTTAACAAAGGTGTCCTGCACAATATCTTTGGCAAGGCTTTCATCATTAGCCAACTTTAGGGCATAATTAAACAATCGTGCATAATAGGTGTTGAACAAGACATTATATGCCTGTAAATCACCTTTCTTCAACGCTTTCGAAAGATTTTTCCCCCTATAATTAGCCGAATTGTCCAATCATATTTTTGGCTAAAAGTAATAAAATTTAGAAACAACTAGGGGTTTTTGTTAACTTCTGCATAATTAATATATAACAGTCCAATAACAAACTAACATCCAATGCCAAAAAAATTTAAAAACTTAAAAAAGGGATTAAAATGGATGTTACCTTTAACCTACTTAAAACATTTAAATACCAGCCCATGAAAGCCATAGTTATTAAATATTTAAAGGGAAAATCCACCCTTGCCGAAGAAAAAAAATTGTACCAGTGGTTACAAGATGACCAAAACCATATTGAAATTTTTAAAGAAGAAGTCACACTATATATGAGCGATGATACTTCAAACAAAACAGTGGATGTACAGGAAGCCTTTGAAGCCTTTAAAAAAGAGATCGAAAGGAAAACCAACAAACCAATTGCATTGTGGTCTTTCAAAACCTATTACAAGTACGCTGCCGCCGCAGTCCTTATCATCGCCCTGGCATCAACCTACTTCTTAAGGGACACTATATTTAATAATGATATAGAACCTACCACACCCATCATCGTCAACAACCAAATAGAACCGGGCGTTGACAAAGCAACATTAACATTAGAGGATGGCACACAAGTAGCCTTGGAAAAAGGCACCGCCTACCAAACCCAAAACGCCACCAGTAACGGCGAAGAAATTGTTTATAAAGACGGAAGACGGAAGACGGAAGACGGAAGACTGGAGAACAGAGACGAGTTGGTTTACAACACCCTGACCATCCCACGAGGTGGCCAATTCCAAATCACGTTGGCTGATGGCACCAAAGTTTGGCTCAACTCCGAAACCCAACTAAAATACCCGGTGAGTTTTACCGATGGCGAGAGCCGTCAGGTGGAGCTCGTCTATGGCGAGGCCTATTTTGATGTGTCACCGAGCACCGAGCACAAAGGATCACACTTTAAAGTGTACAATAATAATCAGGAAATTGAAGTATTGGGCACAGCGTTCAATATCAAAGCTTATAAAGATGAAACCAACATCTATACCACCTTGGTTGAAGGTAAAGTATCCATTATCACAACTACCCAAAGTCAACTATTGGCACCGGGAGAACAGTCAAAATTAGATACCAAAACCAAAACCATTCAAGTGCGTGAGGTGGACACCTTCAGAGAGATTGCTTGGAAAGATGGCGTCTTTAGTTTCAAGAACAAATCACTTAAAGAGATTATGGCCTCATTGTCTAGATGGTACGATATGGATGTCATATTTGAAAACAAAGATTTGGAAAGCGTACATTTCAATGGTACATTGTATAAAAGCCAGTCCATCGAAGAAATATTGGCCTTCCTCAAAAGCACCATCAACACCTACGAAATCAATAACAAAACCATCATATTAAAGTAGAATATAGATATAAAATGGATTCCGCATCAAGTGCGGAATGACAAAATTAAAAGTAAAATTTACAATGAAAGAAAACCGAAGATTTTGAGAAATAGCTGTAAATAAGCAGATATGCGTTTGCGTTAGCAAAAAGAGCAAGTAGCGACATTTATCAGCGGTTTTCCGAAGGAAAAATTTCCTATAAATCTTCTTGATTTTTTGAATACTTTTTGATCAAGCAAAAAGTATTAGAAAAGAAAAACATATCACTAAAGTTCAACTAAACTAAAAGCTTATGACTTAAATAACTACCCAGAAAAAAAAGGAGGACACTAGTTTCGATCCCGCAAAAGAACAAGACTAAATCCCCCTAAATCGTATTAATCAATTAAAACAATGTTTAACTAACTAATAACAAACAAATTTATGGAAATTAAATTAACTAAAAGCCATAACACCCCAATGAAAATTGGGATATCAAAAAGGCTATTCATAAACATCATGCGTGCGTTTATATTTTTGTTTTGTGCCACAGTGTTTAGTTTAACACCGGTGGGTCTCATTTCCCAAACCAAAATCAAGATCGATGCCGATAAAGAAGCAACGGTAGATGAGGTTTTCGATTTAATAACAAAGCAAACCAAGTACGCCTTCATGTATGAAGCAGATCTGTTCAAGGATTTCCCAAAAGTGCATCTCGAAAAAGGAACGGTCAATATGGACAAGCTCATTAACGAGAGCATAGCTGCGGGCAAGTTTAATGTGGTATTGACCGAGAACAACACCATCCTCATAAAAGAAGCCAAAACCCAACAACAAATCCAGGTGTCCGGTAAAGTAACCGACGAAAACGGCATGCCCATCGCGGGCGTAACAGTCCTTATTAAAGGCACATCCCGTGGCACGGCAACCGACTTTGATGGCTCTTACAGCATTACTGTACCCAACCCCGAAAACGTCTTGGTGTTCTCTGCCCTAGGTTTTGCCACGCAGGAGATTACTGTGGGTAACCAAAGTGTGATTAATGTAACACTTAAAGAACAAGTGAGTGAGTTGGGCGAGGTGGTTTTAAGAGGATATTACTCAACAACCAAAAGAGAGGCAACGGGTAGTGTGTCTCAAGTGAAGGCAAGTGATATTGAAAAACAACCAGTCGCAAACCCGTTGTCTGCCCTTCAAGGAAACATTGCAGGATTACAAATAACACAATCTTCTGGTATCCCCGGAGCAAGTTATGAGGTATTGATCAGAGGTAAAAACAGTATCCTTAACGGTAATAAACCTTTGTTTATAATTAATGGGGTACCATATACGGCCAATAACATTAATTCAACTTCATTGGGTGACGCAATAGGACCTGACACAAGCCCTCTTAATTTCATTAATCCAAATGATATAGAGAGTGTTGAGGTTTTAAAAGATGCCGATGCAACTTCAATTTATGGTTCCCGTGGGGCAAATGGGGTGATATTAATTACAACCAAAAAAGGAAAGGCTGGAAAAGCTAAAGTTGATATTAATATGTATTCAGGTATCGGCAAAGTATCCAATAAATTAGATCTTTTGAACAGAGAACAATATCTGGAGATGCGTAACGAAGCTTTTGCAAATGACGGAGCAGTTCCAGGCCCATCAGATTATGACCTTAATGGGACTTGGGACAATACCAGAGAAACAGACTGGCAGGACGTGCTCATTGGGGGTACTTCAGAAATAATGAATGTAAACGCTACCATTTCTGGAGGAAATGAAAATATCCAGTTTTTATTGGGGGGTACAAATTATAGAGAAACATCGGTATTCCCGGGAGATTATAAATTTAACAGATCATCTGTTAACATCAATTTAAATTATACTTCAACCAATCAAAAATTCTCAACCCAGTTTTCAACTTCCTATTCCATTTCTAATAATAATTTACCTCAAGTGGATGTGACAGACAGAGCATTAACTTTATCGCCTGTAGCTCCCGCTCTTTTTGACGAAGAAGGAAATTTGAATTGGGAAAACTCCACCTGGGACAATCCATTATTCTTCACCAGACAGACTTATGAGGCCATAACAGATAATCTGATAGGAAATGTATTGTTAAGTTATAGAATTTTACCTGAATTGGAATTGAAAACAAGTTTAGGTTATACCTCTTTAGTCTTTGACCAAACCAATATTAGCCCTTTAAGTTCTAGAAACCCTGCATGGGGACAAACAAGTGGTTTTTCAGGCTTTGGCAGAAGCAAAACGAAGTCATGGATTGTAGAACCACAGCTGAATTTTGATAAAAAAATTGGAAAAAGTAATTTTAATATCATATTAGGTACAAGTTTTCAAGAAGAAGATAGGGTTTCAGAATCTATCCGTGCATCAAATTTTGCAAGTGATGCCCAATTGGATAATCTAGCCTCTGCCGGTTCCATTCGTGTTTTTGACTCCGGTAGTTCTTTATACCGATACAATGCTGTTTATGGTAGAATAAATTACAATTTAGCAGGAAAATATATATTAAACCTAACCGGAAGAAGGGATGGATCCAGTAGGTTTGGTCCGGGAAATCAGTTTGCAAACTTTGGTTCCATTGCTGGAGCTTGGATTTTTTCTGAAGAAAATTTTATAAAAGATAATATGGTCTTAAACTTCGGAAAAATCAGAATGAGCTATGGGTCTGTTGGTAACGACCAAATTGGAGATTATAAGTTTTTGGACACTTATTCGTCAACCTTAACCTATCTGGGTGCCCCTGGTTTGCGACCTACCCGTTTATTCAATCCAGATT
Organism: Flavobacteriaceae bacterium; assembly: GCA_036396455.1. Taxonomy (GTDB): domain Bacteria; phylum Bacteroidota; class Bacteroidia; order Flavobacteriales; family Flavobacteriaceae; genus Geojedonia. The sequence goes on along the minus strand of DASWKU010000372.1, from coordinate 3,884 downwards.
ATGCTTGGGAAAAAACTAAAAAATTTGAAATAGGATTGGAATTAGGGATGCTTAACAATAATATTTTCCTTAGCAGTAGCTATTATCGTAACAGGTCATCCAATCAATTATTAAACCTTCCGTTAGCACCAACAACAGGATTTAGTGGGATTCAAAGTAATTTGCCGGCTACAGTGCAAAACACAGGATTGGAATTTGAGTTGACCACCAGAAATGTGAAAAGCAAAGATTTTTCCTGGACATCAGATTTTAATATTAGTTTCCCTAAAAATAAATTGATTAGTTACCCTGATTTGGAAACGTCGGCTTTCGCAACAATTTATAAAGAAGGGAAATCACTAAACATTAAAAACTTACTAACTTTTATTGAAGTTGATCCAGAAACAGGTGTATATACTTTTGAAGATGTTAATGGCAATGGAAATGACATTGACTATCCTGATGATCTACAATTCAACAAAAAAATAGAACAAACTTATTTTGGTGGATTAAATAACACCTTTAATTATAAAGGTTTTCAATTTGATTTTATGCTTCAATTTGTAAAACAAACGGGAATGAGCTACTTCACTGGAAACTCTCCAGGGGGGTTGGAGAATCAACCAATTGGAGTATTAAATCGTTGGCAACAGCCGGGTGACATAACAAATGTTCAACAGTATTCTCAAAGTTTTGCAAATCCAGCTTCATTACGTTATATCTATGGGGTGTATTTAAGTGATTACCCAATTGTTGATGCATCGTTTATAAGACTACAAAATATAGCATTGTCCTATTCACTCCCTCAAAAGATTGTAAAATCTTTGGGTGTTGATAATTTCAGAATATATGTGCAAGGGCAAAATCTATTTACGATTACATCTTATAAAGGTTTAGACCCTGGAAACGCTGCAGCTTCAGGTGTGAGATTACCACCTCTGAGGATATTGACATTGGGTGCTCAATTAACATTTTAAATTTTAATGATTATGAAAGAAAATATAAAAAATACAAATGGCATGCTGAACAAGTATGTACAGGGTGCAATTGAAGCTGTATGTGATATCATAAGTTTCAGATCATCATTGGCAATAATGGGTACTGTTGTGCTGGTATCAGTTCTATTCACGTCTTGTGAGGACTTCGTAGATATTGAACCTCCATCAACTGAAATTGTTGGAGCTAGTGTGTACAGTAATAATACTACCGCAGAAGCAGCATTAATGGGTATTTACAGTGATTTAATAGACAGGCAAATGGGAATTGCGAATGGAGGCCCAACCCTATATGGGGGTCTATCGGCCGACGAGTTTATTAATTTTGACAATAATGCGCTTCCGTTTTTTGAAAATGCATTAATTGCCAATAACAATACAATTACGAGTTTATGGAGTGAGGCTTATCAGCGCATTCATGCGGCCAACTCAGTAATTGAAGGCCTGGAAAATTCATCCAATGTTAGCACAGATGCAAAGAGCCAATTAAAAGGAGAAGCACTCTTTATCAGAGCATTTATACATTTTTATTTGGTTAATTTTTGGGGAGATATACCCTATATTACAACAACGGATTTTCAAACCAATACAAATGCACCGCGCACATCAATTACTGATGTGTATCAAAACATTGTATCGGATTTAACAGAAGCAAAAACCTTACTGGCCAATGATTATAATTTTGCTAATGGAGAAAGAGGCCGTGTAAATTCTTGGGCTGCCACAGCACTTTTGTCAAGAGTATACTTATACATGGGTGATTCGGAAAATGCGGAAACTCAAGCTACCACAGTAATTAATAACTCTTCTTTGTATAATCTCGAAAGTGACTTAAACAATGTATTCCTGGCAAATAGCTCTGAGGCTATATGGCAATTAGCTCCTATTGGTCCAAACCTTAATACAATTGAAGGTTATCTTTTTATACCCGAATCGGCACCACCTACATTACCTAGTAGAATTGCATTGAGTGATTATTTGTTAAATGATTTTGAATCCACTGATAATAGGAAATCAGATTGGGTTGAAAGTATAACAGTTGGAACAGATACTTATTATTATCCTTATAAATATAAAGTTCGTATTGGTCCTCCTATTACTGAGTATTATATGGTCTTGCGTTTGGCGGAACAATACCTGATAAGAGCCGAAGCCAGAGCACTGCAAAGCAACATTGCTGGAGCCCAATCGGATTTAAATACCATTAGAAATCGAGCAGGTTTACCTAATACCACTGCTAATGATCAATCTTCTTTACTATTGGCCATAGAACATGAAAGACGAATAGAATTCTTTGCTGAATTCGGACATCGTTGGCTGGATCTTAAGCGTACCAATAGAGCAGATGCTATTTTAGCACCTATTAAAGCCGATTGGCAATCAACGGATGCATTGTACCCTATTCCTGAAATTCAAATAACAAACAATCCAAATACAACTCAAAACGAAGGCTATTAATAAGTCTGTTGTATTTAATTATTATTTACAAAAAACTAACCCTTTTTCTGGTTTTAAAGAATTAGGGTTAGTATTACTCAATACAACTCTCCTAGCATGATATTCTTAAAAAAAAATAATTATATAAAATCGCTGATTATTTTGCCTATTTTAATAAGTTCAAACATTAAATCAGTTTTTGCCCAACAAGGTATTGACAGTTCATTATATGAAAATTATCATGTCCTAATAAAAGACAATACCGAAACACAAAAAGGCTTATTAACAATCCATAAGGTAGATGGCAAATATTATTTTGAAATTCCCGAAGTCATTCTGGGTAAAGAAATACTAATTGCTACAAAAATCTCTGATGTACCAAAAGCGACAGAAGCCTTTGCTGTTGGAGCAGGAAGTCAGCCCCATGATCAACAAATAATCCGGTTTCAAAAACAGGATTATTCCATTGTAATGAAAGTTGTTTCATATAAATCGATTGCCGATAAAAATTTACCAATTCATCAAGCTGCAAAAAACAGCAATTCAGAATCCGTTGTTTACAAATTTAAAATAGAAGCCATTAATAAAAAAACAGGGGGTTATGTTATTGGCATTAATGATTTTTTTACATCTGATATACCTATGATTGGAGCTTTTAAGGATTATGAATACCTTAAGTTAGGCATTTCAAATGTAGACCAATCACGATCTTTTATTAATTGGATAAAAGCCTTTCCTGAAAACATAGAAATACGTCATACGTTAACTTACAGGGGGTCAAAATTATCTGAAGATAATTTAAATAAGATAGTTTCTGTGACGTTAAATCAATCCATGGTTGTATTGCCAAACAATCCAATGACACCCAGATTTTATGATGAAAGGGTAGGCTATTTTTCAATAGAACATATTGATTATGGACTGGACGAACAAAAAGCCAGTACGGTAAAATATATCCAAAGATGGCGGTTGGAACCTTCAGATTGGAAAGCATTTAGCAAGGGAGATTTGGTAGAGCCTGTTAAACCTATCTTGTTTTATATTGATCCTGCTACACCATTAAAATGGAGACCGTATATCAGAAGAGGAGTTGAAGCTTGGCAAAAGTCTTTTGAACAAATCGGCTTTAAAAATGCAATTGGCATAAAAGACGCACCCACAATAAATGAAGACCCTGATTGGAGTCCCGAAGATATCAGATATTCTGTGATAAGATGGATGGCAACTACAAATCGGAGCGCAAATGGTCCTAACATACATGATCCGCGCACGGGAGAAATTATAGAAGCAGATATTTTGTTTGGTCATAATATGATGAGATTGTTACGGAATTGGTATTTTACGAGAACAGCAGCCGCAAATCCTAAAGCACGCCCAATTAAACTAAAAGACGAGGTAATGGGAAAATTAATTCAAATTGTTATTTCCCATGAGGTAGGGCACACCTTGGGATTGCTACATAATTCAATTACC
>DASWKU010000371.1:0-18986 GCA_036396455.1 Flavobacteriaceae bacterium | reverse complement strand
TTACCTGTTGAACGGTGCCAAAATGTGGATCAGCAACGCACCGTTTGCACAGGTGGCCGTGGTTTGGGCAAAGGATGAAAGCGGCCGTATTCACGGCTTGCTGGTTGAACGGGGCATGGAAGGGTTTTCCACGCCTGAAACCCATAACAAGTGGTCGTTGAGAGCCTCTGCAACTGGGGAGCTTATTTTTGACAATGTCAAAGTCCCAAAAGAAAATATATTGCCCAATAAATCGGGGTTGGGTGCACCATTGGGTTGTTTGGATTCGGCACGATATGGCATCGCTTGGGGCACCATTGGCGCAGCCATGGATTGTTATGATACGGCATTGCGTTACAGTAAAGAGCGTATGCAGTTTGGCAAACCTATTGGACAGTTTCAGTTGCAGCAGAAAAAATTGGCCGAAATGATTACCGAAATCACCAAAGCCCAATTATTGACCTGGCGACTTGGGGTGTTGCGCAACGAGGGCAAAGCCACTACAGCACAAATATCGATGGCAAAACGCAACAACGTGAACATGGCCATTACCATAGCCAGGGAAGCAAGACAAATACTTGGTGGCATGGGCATTACAGGCGAATACAGCATCATGCGCCACTCCATGAACTTGGAAAGTGTGATTACCTATGAAGGTACGCATGATATCCATTTATTGATTACAGGGCAAGATATTACGGGATTGAATGCGTTTAAGTAAACGATAACCTTAATGTTTTAAGAATTCAACCCTTTCAGAGTTCAACCCTTTCAGAGTTTTGAACTCTGAAAGGGTTTTTGAATCAAAATTCCAAATGCGGCCGCTCCGGCGTACTGTTCAACACCATTATGGAAGTAGTGAGAAAAAACAATGTCAAAATTTTTACAATAGCTTTCTCATAATGTATTACAACTGTTGGTGGATCTTGCAGAGCGGATCGAAGACCCGGCCCCGCTCTGAAATTTGCACTTTGTTACCGCAATGTGGTTTTATCTTTTTGATAATAGGTCAAACAGTTTTTCATTTATGTAATAATTTCCTGTTCCAATTCTTTCTTTCCTTAAGATTCCATCGTCAGCCAGTTTATTCAGGTAGTTCGCCGCTGTTATTCTCGACACATTCAAATCGTTAACAATAAATTCAATTTTTGTATATGGGTGTTTAAACAGATTGTTTAATAAGTCTTGGCTATAAAATTTATAATTGTCCCGAAGTTTATGTTTATATTCCATCATCAACTCCCTGATTTGAATAATTAATTCAATGGTTTCCCTTGAAGTTTTTTCAATTCCATGAATCATAAATAAAAGCCATTCTTCCCAGCTTTCATCGTCTCTGAGTTGCTGCAACAGCCTGTAATAGTCTGATTTATTTTGAATGATATAACTACTTAAATATAGAATTGGGAGATTTTGTAATTTTTTAATGATTAAATAAAGGATATTTATTATTCTTCCTGTCCGTCCATTTCCATCGTAAAATGGGTGGATACTTTCAAACTGATAATGGATAATTGCCATTTTTACAATCGGGTCATAATCGCACATTGAAGCGTCATTCATGAATTTTTCGAGGTTTGCCATCAATTTATTTATTTCATTAATATCCTGGGGGGGGGTATAAATGGTTTCCCCAGTCGATGAATTTTTCAAGGCAGTTCCTGGCAATTTTCGAAAACCGGCTCTGTTTCCTTCCAGTTCTTTTTGAATTTCGATGATTATATTATTTGTAATTAATCCTTTGTTTCTAATTAATTCAAATCCCTTTTTTAATGCGGAAATATAATTTTGAACTTCTTTTGCTTCAAGCGATTTAAAAGAATCGATGTTTAGTTCTGATTTGTATAAATCATCATGGGTTGTGATAATATTTTCAATTGCAGAACTGTCTTTTGCTTCCTGTAAACCCAATGTGTTCATCAAAATGTTTTGGTTAGGAATTGTTGAAGCAATTCCTTTTAATTCAGCCAATGCTGCATGAGCTAACGGTAAACTTTTCAAGACTGCTTTTGTCTCAACGTCAACAGTCAATGGAAGTTCTTTTAATTTCCAATTTTCATTTTGATTCATTATGTAAAGATTTTAAGATTTTCTTTACAAATATAATCTATTCTGTAAAGAGAAATGGATTTTCTTTACAAAGATTGCTTTATTTGCCAATATTTTTCAATTTTTTATACATATCGTCATTCTTTCAACCACTTGCGGCAACAATTGGATAAACACCACCTTAAGATATCATGTGCCACTCCATGAACTTGGAACGTGTGATTACCTATGAAGGCACTCATGATATCCATTTATTGATTACGGGGTTGGATATTACAGGGTTGAATGCGTTTAAGTAAACCGTAATCTTATGTTTTAAGTTTAACCCTTTCAGAGTTCAACCCTTTCTTCAACCCTTTCAGAGTTCAAAACTCTGAAAGGGTTTTTCAAGTGGGCATGAATCAAGCAATTATTTTTACGCGGCTTGTGCGTTCGGGCAATTTATGGGTTTCTGTTTATTATTTCAGTCCAACCATCACTCCAGCTCATATTGATTGACTGAAATTTTCCATCCGATTCATTAATAAATTCTACCTGATAATCCCCGCCAATTTGAAATAGAGTTTGAGAAATAGGTGTCATTGGGAATGGTGTCTTATCCTTTTGATTTACATCCCTGAAATATAAACTGTTGTTTTGTTCAGTGATTTCAAATTCGGCATAGCGTCCAATGAATTTATCAAGTGTCATGCTGTCAAGCAAAACGTCAGAAATCAGAGATTGATTGTAATTTATGAGCCACTGTATTTTGCGTTTTTCTTTTTCGGTAGCTTTTTCCAGTTTCGTTTTCAGTATTTCGTTTTGAGCAGACAGCAACGCATTTTCAGCAGTAGTGCTTATGTCTGGAATTACTCCCGTGCCTTCCCAGTCTGTATGCGTTTTTTCATTTTCACTTCGTAAATAAGGAATAAATCCCACAAAACCATTACCCAAACTAAAACTTCTGGTTAGATGAGCGCCACCATTAGTGGGTGTCCCAACTATTGTTGTATTATGTTGGTTCTGCAATGTATAGGCAAAGCCTTCAGCGGCAGAAAAGGTTCTTTTGCTCGTCAAGACATAAACAGGTATATCCAGATAGAACTCCGCAGGTTCTACAAAATTTTCTGTCCAGGTATTTGTTATGCGATTGAAACTTCTTCCTGTTTTCGTTTTTTCTTTAAAAAAATATCCCAAAATGTTGTTTGATTTTCCACTACCTCCGCGATTGCTACGCAAATCAATAATTAAAGCATCGGTGCTGGAAACAAATTGCATTGCACTTTGGATTGTTTTTTGAGCTTCATCACTTGGCAACGCAAAATTTGTAAATTCTATGTACCCTATATTTGACGGAAGTATTTCCAGCTTTTTAAAATAAAAATTTTGTAATTTTTCTTTTGAAATATCAGTTTGGGTTATTTCATTTTTATTTTCTTGTGAATTGTTAAAACGGATAATATCCTGTTCCAATTTAGGATTGTATTCAATGCGTAAATGTTGGTCGTTTTGAATGGAGCGAATATCAGTGGTAACCTTGTCAGCAAAATCTTTGGGTGAAGTCAATTGATTATATTTTCCTGACTTGTATTGACTGTTCAGAAAATCCACAATCAATAGTGCTTTATCGGGATAAACATAGTTCTGCTGAATAGAGGTGTTGATACTTTGAATCGTTTTCTGAATGATTGCCCCATCAATTTGATTCGATGGTTGTTGGGCAAATAAAATTTGTCCAGTTAAGAATAAACTGATTAAAATTAATATGTTTTTTTCCATTTTGCTCTATTTATAGTTAGAAGGATTGCTCTGCCTGACGCACAACGGTCAAGTATAAGCGTAGTGCGGGATTAGAAGCACATCATTGTCCGCCTACCGCAAAGTTTCTTAAGAGCAAAAATATCCAATTTTAGCAGTTCAGACCGCATTATGCTTATACAATGTTGCCAAACGTAGTTTTTCATTTTCTTTGTTCCAGTTGTTTAAGCTGCTTGATTGCTTGTTCATTCTTAGGGTTGAGAATTAAACTTTTTTTGTAGTTTTTAATTGCTTCAATGTTGTATCCTGCATGGAATTGGAAATCAGCTAAGGAACTATATGCACTCCATTTGTCGGGATATGCCTTTATCATCAATTTCATTAAGTCAACGGCCTTGTCAGGCTGGCTTTCATTTTTATATTTTTCTGCATAGAATAGTAAATCTTCTCCCGAAATATTGCTTTTAAGTTCTTCAAGTACTGTACCGGCAGCTTTAATTCCCTTTTTCCTATGGATGTTTACAACCCGTTCAGTATTTAAAAACTGCTCAATTTCTGGTGTGCTGCCAAAAAATTCTTTTCTGATGTTTGCCATAATTTGTATAGTACCATCCATTGGTTTTCTGTTTGACATTGTGACGATTATCAATGGTTCTCCCAAGACCATCTCCAATACTGCGGAAACGTAGGGCGATCCCCCATTGTGTCCATATATTTTTTTCCCGTTCAAGTCTCCTAAGACCATTCCATAGCCGTAACCATTATTAAAATGGTCTGAAATCATTGATGCAAATGATTCTTTGCTCACAAGTTTGTTGTCTTTTAAAGCGAGTGCAAATTTGTGCAAATCAAAAACCGTAGATTCTCCACCACCTGCCGAACTGGGCATGGGACCTGTTGATACCATTCCTGTTGGTTGAAATATGTTTTTAGCAATGTAAGAATTGTAATCAGTACCTGAAATTTCTTCAATCATTAGTCCTAAAACAATGTAGCCAGCATTACTGTACCACATCTTTTCTCCAGGCTTGAACTTCAGAGAGTCATTTGCGAAAAAAGGCAAATAATCTTTTAAAGTTTTGGCGGATTCCATGTTTTCAAAAAATGCAGGTTTATGAAAGTCTCCTAAACCAGATGTGTGTGATAATAACTGCTGGACAGTAATGTTTTTGGCTTCATTATTGGGGTATTCAGATAGTATTTCCCCTATGGTTTGCTCAAGTGAAATTTGTTCATTTTCTCTTAATTGCATTATAGCCGTAGCAGTAAACATTTTTGCTATTGATGCGTAGCCATATTTTGAATTTATTTCATTGGGCTTCTTATTTGACGCATCAAATCCATAGGCTCTTTGGAACAATATTTTTTCGCCGTCGGCGATTAAAATTGCACCGTTATAATTTTTGCCCAAATTAGAACTTTCTAATAGTTCGTTAACTTTTTTAACTTTTTCTGAATATTTAGAATCCAGATTGACACATGAATTAAAGGAATTCAGGATTCCAAAGCATAATAATGCAATGATTGTATTTTTCATTTTGATTGATACTTTACTTATTGGTTAACTTTTTTGAGGTTAATACTTGAACCTTCACCAGAAACTTTGCAGCTTGTTACTCTATTATTTTGACCTCTAATGAACTTAACAGAGTTGAAAAACCAAACATCTCCCGAAAAATGATTTTCTTCAATTGGTTTTAAAAGTATATCGTCCATCCGAATATTTTGCACGCTCAACCTTTTGTCCACGGCTTTGAGAGTATAATATGTTAAAAGTTCCTCACTAAAATAATCTCCTTCAAAATCTGATAGATCAACAGAAGATTCATCAAATATGATTGTTGTAGAACTTTCTTTTTCCTCAGCTATTTCCTTTTCTGGCTCATCTACTAATTGGTTCTTTAAGTAAATATCCGCAATTTCATATGCCAATCCCGGTGCAAAAACTTCTCCAAAATTCGCTAGGACAATGACTGAAAAATCGAGATCTGGAAAACGGAGAAGGTAAGTTCTAAAACCAGCCTCCTTTCCCGAATGTGAAATTTCATCGAGACCTTTGTAGGTTCCCAGAAATTGCCCAAGAGCACCGTTGGTAAATTCACCATTGTTCAAAATAGTTGGTGTGTTCATTTTATTTATCAACTTAGCATCTCCAACTTGTGGGTTCGCAAAGTTCTGTGTCCATAGAGCTAAGTCTTCCACGGTTGTAAAGACGCCCGTTGATCCGATAATATCCATGTTCAGTATAGACTTCTCAAAGCCTTCTGCATTTGCCTCATAAGAATCAGCTCTGTTTTTTATTATTTCCTCTCGATTATCATTGACTAAAGTATTCGTCATTTTTAAAGGTTCAAAGATGTTAGTTCGAGCGAACTCTGCAAAAGATACACCCGAGACCCTGGCGACAACTTCTGCCAATAATCCAAACCCTGTATTGCAATACGTAAGTCCATCTCCAGATTCAAAATTCAGTTCCTTTTGCCTTGTAATCAAATTCAAAACCCGTTTTCTTGTGATTGCATCGCCATCGCGCAAACCTGACATATGTAGTAAAAAGTTTTGTTCTTTTAATCCGCTGGTGTGGGTCGCTAAATGTCTTAACGTGATGGTCTTTCCGAAATCAGGAACTTCAGGTATATATTTCCTTATATCATCGTCCATACTTAATTTACCTTGTTTCTCTAACAATAATATCGAAAAAGCTGTAAACTGTTTTGATAAGGATGCGATTCCAAAAAATGTTGAAGGTGTATTGGGAATCTCATATTCCAGATTTGTCATCCCATATCCTTTCTTATAGATAATAACTCCGTCTTTGACTATAGCTACTGATGCACCTGGAGAATTGCTATTATCCCATTCGGCAAAAAGCTTATCTACCTGTTCGTTGGAAGAGAGATCGAATTGGGAATCAATGGTCGTTTTGCAAGCAGTTAAACTGACAAAACATATAATTGCGATAAATAACTGTTTCATTTTGACGTATTTAAGATTATTTTATTCAATAGTTTAAAAAGTGTTTCTTTTTCTTCTTCGCTTATGTTTTTTTGGGTGATTTCCCTGTTTTTTGTGATAATAGGAATGGCTAATTCCAATACTTTTTTTCCTTTTTCGGTGATTTTTAAGTCCTTTTTTCTTCGGTCGACTTGGTTTTCCTCTCTTGCTACAAAATTTTCCTTTACCAAAAGTTCAATCATTCTTGTTATTGAGGCGACATCTTTAAACAAAAGTTCCGCCAATTCCACTTGACTTGTATCAGGTTTTTGGTCGATTTGAATCATCAACAGAATTTGGTTTATGGTTATTTTATAACCGAGTTGATTCAAGTTTCCTTGTGCCATTGTTCGATATTGCTTTATGGCTTTTTCAATTTGATAAAAAATAGTTTCTGAAGGGTTCTTAAAGTCCATAATTATATTTATTGATACAAATATCATTGATATATCAATTAATTTGTAAAATTTTTCATTTTTTTTCTGTCCGCTATGTTTGGCAACAACTGGACAAACACAACCTTGTGTAAATCTCTATCATATATCCACAAATCTAATTAATTTTAACCTAACATAAATAGCTGTTAGCATGGTATGCCTATATTTTAGCTATTTTTGAAATAAATCCATTAAATGTCCTCAAAAACTCGATTAGATCGTGCCTATAAAAACGCAGTAGTCATTCCTTTTAATACCGGGAGCAAGTTTATTTTGTTCAGTGATTGCCACCGTGGTGACAACAGTTTTGCCGACGATTTTGCCAATAACAGGAATATTTATTTTCATGCTTTAAAGCATTATTTTAAGGAAAATTTCCACTATATTGAACTAGGAGATGGTGATGAGCTTTGGGAAAATCTAACCTTTAAATCCATATTCGAAGCTCATAAAAATGTGTATTTGCTCCTAAAAGATTTCTACATCAATAATAGATTTCATACCATTTGGGGAAATCATGACATGGTGTATAGAAACCCTGACTACGTAAAAAAACATTTAAGTTCTTACTTTGAACCTGTAACGGGAAAAGATGTAGCGTTGTTTAAAGACATTCAATTTCATGAAGGGATTATATTAAAACATACTGAATCCGAACAGGAGGTGTTTTTAACCCATGGCCATCAAGCCGATTGGTGGAATTACACCTTTTGGAAATGGAGCCGTTTTTTGGTCCGGGCACTATGGAAACCGTTAAATGTCATGGGCATTGCCGACCCAACAAGTCCGGCAAAAAATTATAAGGAACTCATTAAAATAGAACGAAGGACCAAAACGTGGATTTCCAACAACAACAACTTAATGACCATTGTTGGTCACACACATAGACCCCGATTTCCCGAACCTGGGGATATCCCTTATTTTAATGATGGCAGCTGTGTACATCCACGGAGTATCACGGGAATAGAAATTGAAAATGGCGCCATTTCACTTATTAAATGGCAAATAGAAACGAATGAAGAAGGCTTTCTGCAAATTGTAAAGGTTCTGCTTGAAGGCCCTCAAAAATTGGCGGATTATAAAACTGGGTAAATAATATTAAGCCATTGCGAATATAGCGAAGCAATCTGTTTGTTTTTCGCTTCAATTAAAAAGATTACTTCAGTCGTCCCGATAGCTATCGGGACTCCTTTGCAATGACACTATGGATTTGATTTTTCAGGCCCATTGTTCCAATACTGAGGCTTAGAATCTTCGGTTTCCTGATTCCAATAACCACGAGTCACCTTTTTGCCATCAAACGTTTCCAGTTTACGCTGGAATATCCAAATGGTGGGATTGAACACCATATCGGTAACCGCCACGGTATATAATTGTGGGTCTTCTTCAGCTTTCTTTTTATCTTCTTCAATGAGCACTTCAAATCCGTTATATTCCAAAAGTGCCTTCAAAAAGTCCCTGCGGTTTGCATCCACGCCCTTTTCAACAAAAGTCACTCTTTTGTCTTCAATGGATCCGAACATATGTTTACCTGTTAATGACATAAATTTTTTAAAATTTCAAATTACAAAAACCAAATTCCAATTCATAATCATTTTTTTTACTAACATTTTACTGTGTACATGACAAAAAATTGTTTTTAGAACAATTTAATCGGAAAATCAGTATGACCCCAACCCTAAAGGGTGCCTGATTTTCCTCGATTTGTACCCTTTAGGGCCAGGGCAACAAAGCGAGAGTTATTGAAATTGAATTTTTGTCATGTCTTAAAACATTTTATTATAAACTGCTGCTCAATTCATAAATATAATCGTATAAAGGGCTATAAATTCCAAGAACCAAAATACCTATGACCGTGATAAGCAGTCCCAATCTCATATACACTTTGTTTTTAAAATAGGGTATCGCATGGTCGCTTTGTCGCAAGAACATGGCCCTTACCACCAACAGATAATAATATAATGAAATCGTGACGTTTACTACACCCAAAAACACCAAAAGATAATAGCCCTCACTGGCGGCCGCAGTGAACAAAAAGAATTTTCCGAAGAATCCAGCAACGGGCGGTATTCCAGCCAAGGAAAACAAGGCCAACATCATCACCAAACTCAAATTAGGATTGGTTCTGTACAGCCCTTCGTAATCTTTCATCTGTTCTTTTCCTGTTTGGAGCGAAATGGCTTGGACCACTCCAAAAGCAGCCAAATTTGAAAATATATAAATCAATACAAAATAGACCACAGTGGCCGTTCCCAATCGGTTTCCAATGATTAAGCCCAACAAAATAAACCCCGCTTGTGCAATGGATGAAAAGGCCAAAAAACGTTTCATGTTCTGTTGCCTTAATGCGAATAAATTACCAATAAACATGGTGGCAACCGCTATAATATAAACCATATTTTTCCAAGTGTCCATCAATGGCTTTAAAACGGTAAATAATAAAATCATCAATATAAAAACGGCAGCACCTTTAGAGATTACCGACAAATAGGAAGCAATACTGATTGGAGCGCCTTCATACACATCGGCCGTCCAGAAATGAAATGGCACCAACGAAATCTTAAATGCCAGACCTGCAAAAAACAATATGGCTCCCAAAGTGGTTAAATGGGATGCTGTAATAACATTCATGACATCATTAAAATAGATGGAGCCCGTTGTGGCATACAGTATCGATATTCCAAAAAGTGAAGTTCCCGAAGCAAGTGCCGATGAGAGTATCAACTTAATTCCAGATTCACTGGATATTCTTTTGGAAGTTTCATAGGCTGCCAATGCCGCTACTGGTAAAATGGACAGTTCCAATCCCAAATAGAACATTAAAAAATCCCCTGCTGAAATCATAAAATACATTCCCAATAAGGAAGAAAACAAAAGGATAAAAAATTCTGTCCCCTTATTTTCCTGAACGATTTTCTGCTGTATCCAGTCCGCCGATTGCAGCAACAGGATCAATACGCCAACGTTCAGGACATTTTTGAAAAACTGGATCAACGCGGTAGAATGAAACATGCCCCCAAAAAGGTTTCCATGATCCATCGGTAAAAATCCTATCAGGGTATGGATTCCAAATAAAAAAACGGATAGATGGACTACAGAAATTTTCTTGTGTTGAGGTGTGAAAATTTCAGCTACAACCAATACTAGAATGACGGCCAAGAGTAGCATTTCATGTCTCATCAATAGGAAACTATCAATATTCATAGTTTTTAAATTTATCTGTTAAGATGGAAGTTGGCAACCATTGTATTTATTACTACTGTCATCTGTCTTCCGTTCATAATTATAATAACCCTTTAATAAACGGTTTCAGACTTTCCAATATCGTTTCACTTAGCCAAAACGGTGCAACACCAATGGCCACAATCGGAATCAACAATAACAGGATTCCAAATTTCTCATACCAAGTTACTTTTTCCAAGGTCAAAAACGCTTCATTTTTAACTGGTCCCATAAGCATCATTCCAACCACACGCAAAATATAAACGGCCGTCACCACTATTGCTGAGATTGAAATAATGGTCGCAACCCTGTAAAACATGTTATCGTGTTGAAATGCACCAACAAAAATGTTCATTTCAGCAACAAATCCGCTAAAACCCGGCAATCCCAAGGATGCCAAACCGGCAATAACATAAATAGCAGAAATAAATGGAATCACTTTTAACAATCCTCCCAACTTGGTCACATCCCTTGTATGTGTTCTTTCATAAATCATCCCGATCAAGGCAAAGAATAAGGCGGTCATAAACCCATGTGAAAGCGATTGAATAATGGCTCCGTTCCAGGCCGTTTTGTTGAACATCAACAAGGCGAACAGCACCAGGCCCAAATGGCTCACTGATGAATAGGCATTGATGTACTTTAAATCGGTTTGTCTGATGGCCGCAAAAGCTCCATAAATAACACCAAAGGCTGATAATATGATAAATATCCAAGACCAATCCAATGCGCCTTGGGGCAATAAATATAGCGCGACCCTAAATACTCCATATCCTCCCAATTTCATTAGAACGCCTGCGTGTAGCATGGACACCGCAGTTGGCGCCGAAGCATGACCATCCGGAGACCAAGTATGGAACGGGAACAAGGCGCTAATAACTGCAAAACCAATAAAGGTCAATGGGAAAAATAATTTTTGAGCTTCATACGGAATATTTACTTTGGCAATTTCCAGAATATTAAAGGTCAAAGGACCTCCATCGGCATTGGAATTAAAATAAATTCCCAATATTCCAACCAGTAAAACAGCAGATGCTCCCATAAGCATTAAGGTCAATTTCATGGCCGAAAATTCTCTTGGTCCCGAACCCCAAATACCAATCAATAGATACATTGGAATCACCGCAATTTCAAAGAACACGAACATGGTAAATAAATCAAGGGAAATGAAAAACCCGTAAACACCAATGGACAAAACAATAAGTGAAATAAAAAATTCCTTAGGTAAATCGCGCATTTTCCATGAAATGAAAACCCCAGCCAAGACCACTATGGAAGTCAATACCAATAAGGCCACTGAAATTCCATCGACTCCAACATTATAGTGAATATTGAACGGTTTAAACCAAACCAAGTCTCGGTTGAAAACCATAATGTCATCGTTATGGACCTTTTCTCTAAAATAGGCGAACACAAGGTTTATGGCCATTAAAAGTTGAATGATACTTCCAATCATGGAAACAACCCTGGCCTGTTTTAGATTTTTGGTAAAAACCAAAGCCAAAATGGTTACTATTGGAACGATTATAAAAAGCGATAAAATATCCATAAACTTATTCTAAATAATTCTCAAATAACAAGCACCAAATAACAAGCACCAAAAAACAAGCACCAAAAAACAAATACCAAATAATATTCATTCTCGATTGTAACACTTTGGAATTTGTCATTTGTCATTTCTTCTAGTTTGTCCATAAATAAATAAACACCAATGCCAACACAACGGCCCCTGCAACAAAAGAAAATGCATAATCCTGGACTCTTCCCGACTGCAACCCTTTTATTTTTGTTGAAGTCCATACGGTTTTGTTCCCAATGCCAACCATAGTGCCATCGACATACTTCCTGTCAAATTTTGCAAAAGGTGCAGAAACCCATTTGAATAAAATGTTCTTGGTGACGAACATATAAATTTCATCAAAGTAAAACTTATCACTTGCCCATTTATAAAAAGGCCCAAAGGCTTTTGCATATCGATCGGATAAGCTGTTCTCTTTTTTATAGAATGCCCATGCCAAAGCAATACCGATCAGTCCAACCACAGTGGCGACAGTTGCCAAAGAGTAATTCAAATGGCCTTCAAAACCAGTTTTATCTGCCGAAACAAATTCACTGAAAGGGATAAATCCTACTGTGATGCTCAGCAGTGCCAATACCATGAGTGGGAAGGTCATGGACAAAGGCGATTCTTTAGGTGCATGGTCATATACTTTATCTTTGCCCCAAAATATTCCGAAGTAAATTCTAAACATATAAAAAGCAGTCAGTCCAGCCACAAAAACACCTATATAATAAATGAGTCTATTATGTTCGAAGGCGGCAACCAAAATTTCATCCTTGCTCCAAAATCCAGCCAAAGGAGGAACGCCTGCAATCGCCAAAGCAGCTACCAAAAAAGTGATATTGGTAATTGGCATATACTTTCGCAATCCACCCATATCTTTTAAATAATTACTATGAACCGCATGAATTACAGAACCGGCCCCAAGAAATAAAAGAGCTTTAAACATAGCATGTGTAAACAGATGAAACATGGAAGCCATATAACCCACGCCTTCATGCCCACCATAACCGGAAACTCCAAGTGCCAGCATCATATAACCCAATTGGGACATTGTGGAGAATGCCAAAACACGTTTAATATCGGTTTGTGTGATGGCAACAATAGCGGCAAACAACGATGAAATGGCTCCCACATAAGCCACAATATTTAGGGCAAAGCCGTGTTCAACAAAATAGAACATTGGGAACAATCTTGCCACCAAATAGATTCCAGCGACCACCATGGTTGCCGCATGTATTAAAGCCGAAACCGGTGTAGGCCCTTCCATCGCATCAGGCAACCAAATGTGAAATGGCATCATGGCAGATTTACCAGCTCCACCAACAAAAATTAATATCAAGGCCCAAGTGATTACTGACAATCCCATAAAAGAGGTTGAAGCCCAGTTGAGAAACAAACCACCACCTTCAGGATTAACAGCATTTAAGGTTTCAAAGTCAAAAGTGCCCGTGTAAAAGCCTATAATCAATATCCCTATGAGGAATCCAAAATCGGCGAAACGTGTTACGATAAAGGCTTTTTTGGCTGCTGCAACCGCTGATGGCTTTGTATAATAATACCCAATCAACAAATAGGACGAAACCCCAACCAATTCCCAAAATATATAAATCTGGAACAGATTGGTTGCCAAAACCAGCCCAAACATAGAGAAGGTAAACAAGGACAGGAACGCAAAAAACTTGGTGTATCCGTCATCGCCTTTCATATATCCCCTGCTGTAAATATGTACCATCAACGAGACCACTGAAACCACCAACAACATCATTACTGAAATGGGATCAATGAGAATGCCCATATCAATATGCAAGGTCTCGGAAAAGTTCATCCAAACCATTTTATCCACGAAAGTTTGGTAAACACCATCAACCTTACCACTTACAAAAAAGTATTGGTAGGCAGCATTCAATGATAAAGCAGCAGATGCCAACAGCCCAAATACACCAATATATCCTGAAATGGCCGGTTTTATTTTCTGGTTAAAAATCCCCAACACTAAAAAAACGGCCAGGGGAATTAACGGAACTAATGTGATATAACTAATGTTCATTTTTTATTATTAACCACAAAGGACACAATGATTTAACACAAAGGTCACGGTGTTTTGTTTTTATCTATTTCAAATTTTATTTTTTCATATGCGCTTTATTAAGATTAACCACAAAGAGCACAATGGTTCAGAACAAAGGGTACAGCGTTTCTATTTTTATTTCAAATTCAACTTTATATTCATCTCTTATTTACGATTAACCACTAAGGACACAATGGTTTATCACAAAGGTCACAAAGTTCCATTTATCACTCGTTTTATACCATGTTTTAAAAGCGTTACGTTGAAGTTAATTAACAACCCCAACTTATAATCTCCTAATTTCATATAGGTTAATGTTTGTGCTAGATGAACATCATTTAGTGCTTCAACACTTTTCAATTCAATCACCACTTTATTCTCAACAAGAATATCAATCCTGTATCCACAATCCAATTTCACGCCTTCAAAAACCAAAGGCATTGGTTTTTCTTTTTCAGTGCTCAATCCAGCTTGTTGAAGCTTATAAAAAAGGCATTCTTGATATGCACTTTCAAGCAATCCTGGTCCTAAGCCTTTATGAACTTCTATTGCCATTCCTATAATTTTATTGGCCAATTCATTTTCATCCATGCTTTGTTTTCTTTGTGCAGACTTCGTGAACTCTGTGGTTATTTTTAATTTTAATACTTCATCGTTTCAACATCCTTAACCTCAACAGAACTTATCTGCCTGTAAAGATTGATAATGATGGCAACCGCCAATGCGGTTTCGGCCGCTGCAATTGCAATAATAAATATTGAAAACAACACACCCTGTAACAGCTCTGGATATAAATATTTGTTAATTACAACGAAATTTACAACCGATGCATTTAAAATCATTTCAACAGAAATTAAGATGGATATCAAATTTCTTCTGGTTAAAAATCCATACACCCCAATAAAAAACAGAATCGTGGTGAGCGTTAAAATTTCATATATGGATATGCCTTCAATCATAATATTATTCGTTTTTATCTGATAATTTATTTCCTTTTGCAATAACAATGGCACCAATCATTGCCGCTAACAGTACTATACTGATGACCTCAAATGGCAAAATAAAACCACCGGCTTCATAGCTTAAAAGTATGTTCCCAATTTGAGCAGTTGTAGTTGTGTCATAATTTTCGACCACCTTAAATGGATAAGAATATATTACAGTTAAAAACACACCAATACCAATTAAACAGGCTATTGCGGTTATCACTTGCCTTACAGGTCTGGACATTTCCAATTTCAATTCGATATGATGGACCAAAAGGACTGAGAAAATAATCAGTACAATTATACCTCCTGCATACACGGTGAGCTGTATGGCAGCAAGAAAATTATAATCAATTAAAAAGAAAATGCCGGCAACTCCAGCAAGGACAAACAATAGGTAGATCACAGATCGCAGCATTTTTCGACTTGTTACCGCGGTAATCGCAAACACAATCATCGTTAATGCCAAAACGTAAAATATAATTCTTTCCATAGGCTTAATCTTCTACTCCAGGAGCCAATTTAGATCCAGGTTTGTTTAAAACCCTAGTGAGTTTTGTTCTATCAAATACCGAATTTTCAAAATTCTGTCCCCATTTAATGGCATCGGTTGGGCAGACATCAATGCACAATCCGCACATGGTGCACATGCTCAAATGGTAAACAAATTTGTCAATCTTCTTTTTGTTTTTACCCGAATATTCATCAATTCCTCTATCCCAAATAATCTCAATACTTCCATTTGGACAGGCTATTTCACATTTTTGGCAACCCGTACAGCGGTGTTCGTTTTTTTCGTCGTGCGGCATGATCACTTCACCCCGAAAGCGATCGAACATTTTCAAAGTGGCTCGGTTATCTGGATATTGTTGTGTAATGGCCCCTTTTCTTGAGTTCAGAAAGTACTTTCCAGTAACCCTCATCCCGATAAGTAGCGTTTTTATTCCTTTATATATATCAGAAAAATAACTCATAAATTATCTAAAATTCTAAAATTCAAATCCCAAATCCCAAATCCCAAATTAATCTCAATTTTCAATCTTCAGGTTCAATTTCAACTTCAACTTCAATTTCTTCAAATCTTAATGATTAAGTTAAGCCAAACCATCAATGCCATAATGACAATATTTACAAGGTTGATTGGCAACAAATATTTCCATTCCAAGGTCAGCAATTGGTCCACTCTTAACCTTGGAAATGTCCATCTAAACCACATCATCAAAAAAACCAAAACCATTGTTTTTCCCAAAAACCAAAACACACCTAACCATGGAATGGATTCCGTGATTCCAAAAGGTGATAGCCATGCCCCAAAAAATATGGTTGTAGCGATGGATGCAATAATGAACATGTTTATAAATTCAGCCAAAAAGAAATAGGCGAATTTCATTCCTGAATATTCGGTATGGAACCCTGCACCCAATTCCGATTCGGCTTCCACCAAATCGAAAGGCGCACGGTTGGTTTCAGCAGTACCTGCTATTATAAATACCATAAATGCAATGATGGCTGGAATATGGCCTTGTACAATCAACCATCCTTGTTTTTGAACTTCAACAATTTCAGAAAGTTGCAAAGACCCCGCTATTAAAACCATGGTTAAAAGCGATAATGCTACAGACAATTCGTAACTTATGGTTTGAACACCACTTCTCATGGCTCCTATTAGTGCAAACTTATTGTTACTGGCCCAACCGCCCAATAAAATGCCAATAACGCCAATAGAGGAAATCGCTATCAAAAAGAAAATTCCAATATTAATGTCGAAGGCCTGAATATTTTGTGCAAAAGGCAAAACAGCCAAACCCATTAAAGCGGAAATAATAACAAAGTATGGAGCCAAATTATACAGGAATTTATCGGCTTTAACAGTCCCTGTCAATTCTTTGGAAACGAGCTTTAAGGCATCGGCCATGGTTTGTAGAATTCCTTGATAACCTACCCTATTTGGCCCAATTCGCAATTGAAACCAAGCTGCCACCCGTCGTTCCATTAAAACCAAAAACAAACCGGCCACAGCAAAAAATCCCAAGTAGGCCAATGCTATCAATATCATTTCCAAAATACTCAAAGAACCTTCAGCTGTGTTGCTAAAAATCAAAAAGCGACTATTATTTATAATACTTACCATATTCTTTAAATATTATCGATCTATATCCGGTATCACCAAATCCAAAGTTGCCATAATCGCTACCAAATCGCCTATTTTACTTCCAACGGCCATGTGATTTAAAGCTGATAAATTTGAAAATCCCGGGGAACGGAATTTAAACCGATAAGGGTTTTTAGTTCCGGTACTGATCACATAAACTCCCAATTCGCCTCTTGCCGTTTCCACTTTTTGATAAAACTCTCCTTTTGGCAATTTGATGACCGCATTTGTTTTTACCCGATACTCTCCTTCCGGAATATTATCGATCAATTGTTCCACTATGGACAACGATTCCCACAACTCTTGAATTCTCACTTTATAACGTGCAAAGGTATCGCCTTCAGTTCTCAAGGCTTCATTAAATGTCACTTTATCCAACGCACTATATGGATGGTATTTTCTAACATCACAGGAATATCCTGAAGCACGACCAACAGGTCCCGATACCCCAAAGGAAATGGCATCTTCTCTTGACAATATTCCTACTCCTTTTGTTCTTTTCTGAAAGATGACATTTTCTGTTAAAAGCTCATCATATTCAGGAATCTTTGTTTTGAAATGGGTTATAAATTTTTTGACCCTATTTACAAAGTTGGGATGGATATCAAACATCAAACCACCCGGGACATTATAATTCATGGTCAATCGCGCACCACAAGTTTCTTCAAAAATATCATTGAGCATTTCGCGATCCCGAAACCCATAAAAGTAGGTGGTCAAAGCTCCAACGTCCATACCCATAACACCCCACCACAAGCAATGTGAGGAAATTCTTGTGAGTTCCCCAATAATGGTTCTTATGACCTTTATCCGATCGGGAATTTCCAACTCCAAAGCATTTTCAACAGCCAAACAAACGGCTTCATTGTTAATGTTGGCAGACAGATAATCCATACGGTCTGTTAAATGGACGATTTGTTGATAAGCGTCCCTCTCGCACATTTTTTCAATGGAGCGATGAATGTAACCAAGGTCCGGTTCCACTTTTTTAATAATTTCACCGTCAATGGTCAGTAGAAGGTTCAAAACGCCATGGGTAGCCGGATGTTGGGGGCCCATGTTAATTTGGTACGGCTCGGTTTTAAAGTCTTTATCTATTGCTGTCAGTTGTTTCATTGCTTACAGGATAACCATATTAACATCGTCCACATAATCTTTCCGCAATGGAAAGCCTTCCCAGTTTTCAGTTAAAAAAAGGCGTTTTAAATTGGGATGATTGTTGAATTTTATTCCAAAGAAATCAAATGCTTCGCGTTCATGGAATTCGGCAGTTCTCCAGATATCCCATACTGAATCAAAGTTTGGATTTTCTCGGTCCAATGTTTTGACCTTAACCACCACGGCATGACGATAGGCAGTAGATTCCAAATGGTAAATAACCCCCAATTCCTCTCCCCAATCCACACCGCTTAAGCAGAACAAATAATCAAAACTTGTTTGCTCATCACTTTTCAATTGGCCCATAAGCGCATAGAGGTGTTCAGGTTTTACCAAAATATTTAGAAACTGAGACCCTTCTTCGGTAAACTCCAAAAGGCTGGTATTGATGGGTTGTGAAGGTTGAGATTGCTCCTCTGAAACTTCAACAGGTTCAGGATGCTCTTTAATTTCAGATATCTGGGCAGTTTCTGGATTTGGAAACCAACTGCCTATTAAATTTTGCAGTGCTTCGTTTGTCATTCTTTATTGTATAAACCTTCGTCAAACCCTTCAATAGGATTTACCTTTTTCTTCATGTTTTCAGTTCGTATTTTGTCCTGAAGCATCAACATGCCTTCGAGCAATGCTTCTGGTCTTG
>DASWKU010000370.1:0-3087 GCA_036396455.1 Flavobacteriaceae bacterium | reverse complement strand
TAATCTTTTAAAACTAAAAAAATATGGATTATGAAGTAGAAATTCTTATTGTAGAAGACAACATGAGTGATGCCGAAATGACCATTCGTGCATTAAAGAAAAATAATTTGACCAACAAATTATTACACCTGAAAGATGGTGTAGAGGCTTTGGATTTTCTATTTGCAAGAGGAAATTATTCCGGTCGCAAAGTTGAGAATATCCCCAAAGTAATATTGCTCGATTTAAAAATGCCCAAAGTAGATGGTCTTCAAGTGCTGCAAAAATTGAAATCGGAGGAACGCACCAAAAGAATACCTGTTGTAATACTTACCTCCTCTAATGAAGATCCCGATATTCAGGAGTGTTATCGTTTGGGCGTAAATAGCTATGTAGTTAAGCCTGTACAGTTTGAACAGTTCGTTAAATCGGTTTCCGAGCTGGGATTGTACTGGATGTTGTTAAACCAACCTCCGCGATAATGGCTTATATGGAACTCATATTGACTTTTTCTATTTCCCAAATAATGGCTGAAATTTGTCCATACTTCGTTGCTTTTTTTATGCATAGCCAGCTATGGCTTGTAAAAAGTGCCTTATCTGTACAAATGTCATCTCATTTTCGGTTAAAAACAAAAACTCAAGAGGCGTTCATGTTAAAAAATATTGCTAAGCTAATTTTCATTAATAATGTGTTGTATCCAAATATCTTAAAATCATGAATGACAATTTTAAAATACTTATCCTTGAAGATAATCATTATGACGCTGATATGGTTCAACGTGAGTTGAAAAAATCGGGATTCAGGTTTACATCAGAAATTGTCCAGACCCGTGAATCCTATGAGAACGCCCTCGAGAGCTTTAAACCTGATATTATACTGTCCGACTATTCTCTTCCTTCCTTTGACGGGATTACCGCTTTTCACATCAAACAAAAAAAATATCCCGATATTCCTTTCATTATTGTTTCCGGTACCATTGGCGAAGAAAATGCGGTTGAATTGCTCAAACAGGGAGCTACCGATTATGTGCTTAAAAATTTACGCAGGCTTTCCCTTGCGGTTAGGCGCGCTTTGGAAGAGGTAGAGCGGCAAAGAGAGCGGAAGCGCATGGAAAAGGCGATGGAAGAATATATAGAGCAATATAGTGTGATAAAATCGGCCGGGCTATTCGGATTCCTGCTTGTAGATGAAAAAGGAAAACTGTTGGACGTCAATGATGCCTATTGCGGTATGTCAGGATACACCCGGGAAGAATTGTTAAATCTTTCCATTTCCGATATTGAGGCAATTCTTATGCCGGAAGATATTACCAAACGCATACGAAAAGTTATCAAAACCGGTACAGATTATTTTGAGAGTAAAAACAAAGCAAAAGATGGCCATGTTTTTGATGTCGAAGTCAGTATGGGCTTTTTGTATTCCCAAAAACAATTTATTGCATTTATTCGTGATATCACTGATCGCAAACTTGCCAAGCAAAAACTTATCAAGGCCAAAGAAGAAGCGGAGGAAAGCGACCGGTTGAAATCGGTATTCTTGGCCAATATAAGCCACGAAATACGTACTCCCATGAACGGCATTTTAGGTTTTGCCGAACTACTTAAAGAACCAAATTTAACAGGTGAAGAGCAGCAAGAGTATATAGGCGTTATTGAGAAGAGCTGCACCCGTATGCTCAATATCATCAACGACATTGTCGATATTTCCAAAATACAAACTGGGCACATGGAAGTTCATTTGAAAGAATCAAACATAAATGAGCAGCTCGAACATATTTATTCCTTATTTAAACCCGAGGTTGAACAAAAAGGCATGCTACTTTTCTTTAAAAATACCTTGCCGGCAAAAGAAGCCATTATTAAAACAGATCACGAAAAAATCTTTGCCATTCTTGTCAGTTTGATTAAAAATGCAATAAAGTTTACGAGCAAAGGCTCCATAGAATTTGGCTATGAAAAAAGGGGGCGGCACTTTGAGTTTTTTGTGAAAGATACAGGTATGGGGATTCCAACAGACAAGAAGAAAACCATATTTGAACGGTTTGTCCAGACCGATAGTTCCAATGAAATGGCATATCAGGGAGCAGGATTGGGTTTATCGATTGCTAAAGCCTACGTTGAAATGCTAGGTGGTAAAATCTGGGTTGAAAGTGAAAAAGGGAAAGGGTCGACATTTTATTTTATCATTCCGCACAATAAGAACATAAAAGATAAACCCGCTGCCGATGATGTCTCGGTCTCCGTTAATGAGAATCAGCATGTTAAAAACCTAAAAACATTAATTGCCGAAGACGATGAAATATCGAAAATGCTAATTTCAAGAATTGCCAAAGATTTCAGTAGAGAAATCATAAAAGTGGGATCTGGTATTGAAGCTGTTGAGGTTTGCCGCAATAACCCCGATATTGATTTAATCCTCATGGATATTCAAATGCCGTTAATGGATGGACTCAAAGCGACCCGTCAAATTCGGCGATTTAACAAAGATGTGGTTATTATCGCACAAACAGCTTTTACACTAAATAAAAACAAAAATAGAGCAATGCTTTTCGGATGCAATGATTTTATTTCAAAACCTATAGCAAAAGAAACTTTGTTAAAACTAATTCATAAATATTTCTAAAACCTGTTGTGCATTTAGGCTAAGTTGATTTTTATTATCAAGTTAAAGGTTAAAACCCCGCTCCCGCAGCTTCGGGACGGAATGACAAACAATTCTTAAAAAGAATTCCATTCTTTGCTAAAAACTGTGGATTTCAAATCCATAGTGGTTTATTTTACGTGGTGTTTGGGCTGGGGCTTGACTTAATTAAAATCATTTTATCTTAACCCAAGATTGAACAAGATTTTTTTAAATTACTTTTCTTACATTTAGGCAGTAAAGAATTAATATGCTCAAAAAAGTCTTTGGTAGTGCGGTTTTTGGGGTTGAGGCCACAACAATTACCGTGGAGGTCAATGTTGATGCGGGAGTTGGTTACCATCTTGTGGGACTTCCTGACAATGCCATTAAGGAAAGCAATTTTCGTATTGCTGCCGCCCTTCAAAACAATGGGTATAAAATCCCTGGGAAAAAGATCATTATCAATATGTCTCCCGCCGATTT
>DASWKU010000369.1:0-15994 GCA_036396455.1 Flavobacteriaceae bacterium | reverse complement strand
AGACAGACGATTGAATTAGGCACAAACCTAAGCTATA
This sequence comes from Flavobacteriaceae bacterium, assembly GCA_036396455.1. Lineage (GTDB taxonomy): Bacteria > Bacteroidota > Bacteroidia > Flavobacteriales > Flavobacteriaceae > Geojedonia. The sequence goes on along the minus strand of DASWKU010000369.1, from coordinate 15,957 downwards.
CACTATACACGGTGTTAGCAAATCGTTTTAATGTTTGCTAACGGTAAATTGTATGAGTAGTGGCAGATTGCGTGGCTCTTTCCTGTCAAACTGCTACACAGTTTGAGCGAGCTACAAACCTTGATACTTTCCACATCCCCTACCATTACTTATACAAAATGTTAGCCTCAGTTATTCTTTTTCACTTTAAGTCCTTCAATTCTTTGCTTATAGTAATCGCTACCGCTTATTTTAAAAGCTTTGCTTACATTTTTTATTGCATTGGCAAAGTCACTTTGTGCTTCATAATAATCAGCCATAGAATCAAAGGCATTTGCACTTTCGGGATAATACTCAATTGCAAGTTCAAAGTACATTTTTGCCTTTTCAAGCTGTTCCATATCCATATTCATGTAACCTGACATATTTAAAATTTCTTCCGGATAAGGAGGTTCAGAATATCCAAAATGGTCTTTGAGCTTCTTTTCCCTGTATTTTATTATGCCGAGAAGCTCTTCTTTTGGTGTGTCAGGTGAATTGAATTTATCTGTATTTTCCCATTGATACCATTCAAAAAGAGAGATTAATCCATCCATAATTGATGGAAATGGAATGGTGCCATGTAAATCTCTGGGATATAATTTCCATTCAAAAGACAATCCGTTTTTAGTGTTTTGCCTCACCACGTTTGAAAAGGTAATATTGGAACGGGCAAACAATGTGAATTCTGTTGTGTCTTGCATCACATTGTCGATTGTTACCTTCGAGTCCTGCATATTCAATTGTCCACTTAATGACATAAATAAAAATTTGTTTTCATATTTCTGAGTGGCAAGTACTTCTTCTGCTTCATTTAATAATTTTTGCCCGTCCCAATCCAAACTGGGGTCAATTGCCAAATAGTTGGCAAATAAATGTGGGTGATGAATTAGATTGTAAATGGTAAACAAACCTGCATAAGAATGACCGATTAATGTTCTAAAATCGGTCACAGGATATTTAGTTTCAATATATGGTATGAGTTCTTTTTCTATGAATTTACTGAAACTTTCTGCCTCTCCGTTTTCTTCATTAAAAGGCATTCCATAATTTGTTTTTATGGTTGAAGTAGTTAAATCTCTTAACCTGTTTTTATTATTAGCAATTCCAATAAGTACCATTTCGGGCATAAAACCGCCGCTGTAATAATTATGCACATCTACAAGAGTTGGAAGAAATATTTCTCCATCTAAAATAAAAGCCACTGGGTATTTCTGATTTTTCTCAGGGGTATAACCGGCAGGCAGTTGAATATAAATCTTTCTTGACTCATTTAGTATTTTGGAATAGAGACTATCCAAAACACTTACTTTTTGTAAAAAATGTTGATTTTGATTTCCCTGAGCTTTTACAAATTGTTGAAAGAAAATAATGAGTCCTATTGTCAATACTATTTTTAATCCTTTGGTCATTTTGTTGTCTTTAATCATTCTTATTTTGTTTTCCATAATTGAGGCTAACGGTTTTGTGTATGGCTCGTTACGGGAAATCAGCAATGATTTTCCGCCGTAACCGAAAGATAACAAATTGCAATGAATTCCGATTAGGAATTTAGCCGCAATGAGCTATACACGGTGTTGGTGGTAGTTTTTATCTTAACTAATCTTTTAATTTTAGTCCAGTTGTTTCCTGTCCGCCTTGAAGCAAGGTCATGCTTATTACTTTCCCATCTTCATTTATATTGAAAGTGACTTGAGCTTCTACAACTTTTAAATAAAAGACATTTTCAGATCTAGGGTAAATTTCAAATTCGCCTTGACCTGTTGCTTGAGCTTTCATCTGACTTCCATCTTTAGAAACAGTAATTACAAATTCTGGGGCCAGTTCATATTTACCAATATAACTTTGTAAAATATTTTCGTCAATAATAACCTCCTTGAATAAACCATCTGTATTTATTCCTAATTCCTTTAACACGCTAATTCCACCTTCATTAGCAGGGTTTATTTCTACCGATTTCTTATAGTTTTCAATTGCTTTTTCTTTATCACCCAGTTTTAGAAGAGCTTCGCCATAGCTATCATATACATTAGAAGATTTTGGGAAGAGCTCAACATTTAGTTTAAATATGGCTGCCGCATAGTCAACTTTATCATTGCCTAAATAATGATAGCCTAGTTGATTTAATTGATCCTCTGAAAAGTTGTATCCATTGGCTTCATTCTTTTTTAATTCTACATAATGAGATTTAATATTATCAATTCCTTCGTCGTCTACAAGTTGTTTTAAATTACTGGCAACTGAAGGTAATATGTTACAACGATTGCCCATAGATTCTCCTGTTTTCCAAAAGATCCAATCGCAATATATCTGGCGATATATATTGTGGCCAGCTCCTCCATTTGTAATCATAATAAAACCATCATTAGTTACTGGATTTACTCGCAAAAAGGCATGCCATCCTGTATTAGCTCCACCATGTCCGGCTAAAGTCATTGAAGTTCCATCAATTGATTCAACCTGATATCCCAAACCATAACTTTCGTTCGAAGCTGGTGCAGGTGTCATCATTTGTTCTAGATAAGATGCAGATAAAATTTGTTGCTTATTATTTTTATCAGCATAAAGGCTAGCTAGGGCAAATTTTGTAAAATCATTAATTGTGGTATGTAATCCAGCTGCTGCTTGCGCTGTGAATAATTCGAAGTCAATTACTTCTCCAAAATTATTATGTTCAAGCGATGATGATTTCAATATCTTCTCGTCTATAGTATAACTACTGCTTGTCATTCCTAGAGGATTTAATATTTGTGCTTGCATATAATTTTCAAATTTTTGACCGGTAACTTCTTCAATTATTAATTGCAGCATAGAAAACCCACCTCCGGAATATTTCCATTTTGTTCCGGGTTCCATAATAATCTCAACCCGTCCAGGACCATTGTTTTTACCATCTAAAGATTCTTCAATAGTTGGTAAATCGTCTTTTGGAGACCAACCGGGATATCCGTGTAACGATAATCCTGCTGTATGACTTAAAAGTCTTCTAATTGTAACTTTATCCGAATCAAATTCAGATTTTGGTAAATGCCATCTAGTAAGATATTTTTCGGCTGGCGCATCAAGATCTATTTTACCTTCTTGCACTAGTTTCATTACTCCCCATGCAGCGATAGTTTTGGAAATAGATCCAATATTAAAACCAGTTGTATTAGACACCTTAATTCCTTTATCAATATTGGAATACCCATAACCTTTTTGTAAGATAATTTCACCATTTTCTATAATGGCAATTGCTGTTCCAGGAACAATGAAGTCATTTAGTAATTGAGGAATCTTCTGGTCCAATTCACTTACGAATTGTTCGATTTCTTTTGATTCTTTTTGAGCACTAAGCGTAAAAGAAAGTATAAGAGTTAAAAGTAATGTTAATTGTTTAATCATTTTTTAGAGTTTTAATTATGACAACTAGAGGATTTAAATGTTACTATAAATATATTTCCGTGAATTAGTTAAATTACCACCAACGTTTTTGTATATGAGCTGTGGCGTGTCTCAGTACAGACCTTTCCTGATAAAAACTGGCTTTGGGAAATCCGTAGGATTTTCCAAGTGAGGACAGACCAAGCCATAGCTTATATACTTTGTTGTGCAACGTTTTTTATAAATTTAGTTAAATAATCCTTGCTTTCACACGCAACTTTACTCTCGCAAAAATCAAAATTCGCCTTGTTTAAAGCAGTTACTATTGGGCTTTCAACTAGAAATATTTCCGATTTGCGCTTAATATTTTTAATTTTTGAAGAATAAAAGTGAATATAGATTTTACTGCTTAAAGGTAAGCCGATGTATGCAATTTCTTTAACATCAGGATTGAAATACTCATTTATTTTTTCTCGAACATTTGATGCACAAAAATCTGGCAGTAGGAAAAAATCATTTTCGTTTTTAGGAATTTCAATTTTAAAAATTAAATCTCCCATTAATTCTACTATCTTATTTGCAACTTTTGAGTATTGGACTGAATTAATGTAATTCGTTTCTTTTTTATATGCAAAGGTATTCTGAAATTCATTTTCTAGTTCTGGTGTGCGATTTGGCAATAACTTATCAAATACTTCAGTCAGCGCATTCTCTACGAATTGTTTGTGCCTAGGATTTCTAACTTCTCCTATGGCTCCATATTTTGCAAAATAATAAAGAGCATTACTCACTTTATCAGAATAATCAAGGTCGAGAATAAAATCTTTAATAATATCATAATGTGTTTTGAAGTCTTTTTCAAAATAGGTGTTTAAATCCCTTTCTAAAGATTCAAAGTCTTTCTGTCCGTCTTTTATTTTAGTGTTTAAATCCCTTTCGCTGAATAAGGATTTTGAGGTTTTTTTAGAAAAATGATTATCCAAAACTTTATCATAAACAAAAATCTCATTGAGGTTTTCATTGAAGAAATTTTTGATATGTACTTGTGATACAAAATGATGATTTCTTGGGATACTCATTTGATTCTTTACTAATGTTACACAATAGTTTTATATATGTTGTAACATATTTATTCGCTTGCTTTCACAACGTTGGTTTTGTCAGCATTAATATAAAATTCTCTTTCAAATTCCTGTTTTGTATTATTAAGCATCGGATTATTTACAGAATACGAAGCCTTATATTTTGTATACAAAACTTTGTCGCCTTGTTTTTCGTAATCCGTAATTGCAATTAGGACTGGTTCTAGAAAAGTTCCTTTGCAATCGGTTTGATAAAGTTCAATATTTTTTTCATTTCGCTCAATTTCGGATTTTGCTTCGTCAATGTATTTTTGGTATAATTCAACGATACTCGTATTGTTAGGATTTGTTTCGGCTAAATCTTTTGTGTATTTGTCTAATCTTTCCTTGTTTGAGTCAATTGATTCTTGAAATTGACTAATCTTATTATTCTTTTTTTCCTCAAAGTATGATTTTAATATTTCCAAACTGTCTTTAGCTGTAATGTCATTTAATTTTTCAAGATTTTTCATTTTGAAGTTAGCATCTATTTTGCTATCGCCAAAAGTCTGAACGTAATCAGAGATTAATTTTTCTTCTTTTGATTGTCCACAAGAGGCTAAAGTCAGAGCAGTTACGATGATTAAGATTTTTTTCATAATTATTTGGTTTAGATTAATTAATGGTTCGGATTTTTTTTAAATGTTGCACAACGTTTTGGCTATGGTTTGCTGCGTTGGTTAAGCAATAAATTTAACAAATAAACACTAACCATTCACGGATGCGTGGTTTTTCCGAAGGAAAAATTACGCAGCAGTAAACTATAGGCGATGTTAGCACCAGTTTTTTTAATTTTCTGTTTTGTAACAACTAATTCCCCAAATATTTAATTTTTCTAAAGAATAGTCTATTTCAACTGTGTTTTGGTCGATAACTTTAAATTCATGTCCTTCTTTATAGTTTACGTCAAATATGTCATTTAAATTTATAGTGTCTTTTTTTCGATTCGCAAATCTCAAGGATATAGTTTTGCCATTTCCACTCCAAGTTCCGTTTAAGTTTATTATGTCGTTTTCAGTTTCGGTTTCAGTTTCATTTTCCAGAGTTAGTTCGGGATAAATACTCATATAAAAATCAAAAGTTCCTTTTGGAATTAAAGTCATTTTTATTAGAGCCAAATCATTATCTCCGCTCAAATAAACAACAGTATCGTTAAGAATTATATTTTCAGGTTTAATAATTTCCGTTTCAGTATTCAATTCCGCGTTTTGGGGTTTTTCAGATTTCTTACTTTGGCAAGAAAATATGATTAAAATCAAAACTAAAAATATTGGTTTTCTCATTGTTTCTCTCAAATTGGTGCTAACGAATAGGTATATGAATAGAATTTTTTAACATAAACACAAAACTTAATAAAAATGGAAAAACTTAAAAAAGCCAAAGCAGAATTAGCCTTTAAAAAGGCAGAGTATGACAAACAACGGAACTTGGTTGAAGAACTAAAAGAAACTGAATTACTACCTAAAGCCGTTAATGAGTACGAAGGTAAATGTTTTAAAGAACGAAACAGCTACGGTTGCGGAAGTGATAAAGAAGATTGGTTTATTTACTATTTTGTAAAAAAGGTAACTAGCTATAATTATTGTGAAGCTGTGACGATTCAATTAGAGCCTTATGGAACACTTGAATTACAAAACGATAGGCATTTACCTTTATCTATGTGTACAAACGAAATTACCAAAGAGGCTTTTTTAAGTGCTATTGGCGGTTTTGAAAAACACTTTTTAGACACACTAGAACTTTGCCGTTGAAAAATTTTATTTATATACCGTGTTATATACTGGTGGCACATAGACTGATTGGCGAAAAAGGAATAAACACCTGATTTGCCTTGACGTTGAAAAAGGGGAATACCTTTGCGTGCCACTTGTTTATAACAACCGAATAACCACTATAACGTCGTTGCTATTGCAGTTATTCCGTTTATAGGTGCAATGTATTATTTTTTAGAAGACTATCCAAAGGGCTGGTGATTGTTTTATTGTTAATTTCAATGGTCTTGGTGTAAACCTCCGTAGTTTTCGGGGAACTATGCCCCAACATATTCTGTAAATGCCGCATACTCACATTATTTTCAATGCAATGGGTTGCGAACGAATGTCTCAAGGTATGTACAGTTGCCCATGGATTTGAATCGGTCTCCTTTACTGCCTTTCTAAAAATGGCCCTAATACTGGCCGTGCTATATTTTTCTCCGGTCTGACCCTCAAACAACCAATACGATGGTTTGTATGCTTTGTAATATAATCTTAAAAGGATCACTAAATGCTCCGATAAAATTGTTTTCCTGTCTTTTTTGCCCTTACTATCCTTAATAAACAGATACCCATCACTGGAATGGACATCCGCAATTCGCAAATTCAATAACTCCGAAATACGCAAGCCACCACTATATATGGTGTACAAAATAGCCTTGTGCTTAAGGTTTGAAGGCGATTGTATAATATTGTAAACTTCTTTTTTGCTTAATACATTTGGGATACTGACCGATTTTTTTGGTCGTTGAATGTCATAATATTCCCTGGGCATTTTCAGCGAATGCTCATAATAAGCCTTTATGGCGTTAATAAGTTGGTTTTGATAGCTTTCGCTGATCTTATTTTTTTTGATCAGTTCATATACAAAACCTTCGATTTCGTCTTTGCTGACCTGTTTTAGATCGCGTTGCATAAACTTTCCCAGAAAGACGCTGAACATTTTCTTATAGACTTCAATACTCGAACTACTGTATTGTTTTAAAACCAAGGCCTTTTCCAATTCAAATAAGGCATCAATGGCATTTTGATTTAATGCAACACTTGGAATGGGTGCGAAACGAACGTCTTTTTCAATTTTGAAATTCCCTTCACACAGCTTTTTTAAGGATTCAAAATTTTGTGCAGTATTGATTATAGACCATAATTTTTGATGTGGATGCCAAAAACTGCTGTCCATTCGTTTAATGTTGCTTCTTATCCTTTCCAACTCATAAGGGATAAAAATTTTGATCCGCTTTGCTTCTTTAAAAGGCTCGTATATGATGGGCTGCATAATATTGGGATTTGTAATTTTTATTAAAATTAGTAAAAAAGAGTGCTTAAAAATGTATTTGTAACAAATAGTAGTATATTAACCGTTAAAATCTGATAAACCATAAAGTGCATAAAAACAATAGTTTAAATCACATAATATTAAAAAAATGGTAACTAATCAGTACTTGGAGTGCCTAAAGTTTGGAGTACTTAAAGTTAAAAAAAGGAGTTTTTATGTTATAAAAAAAAGTCTCAATTATATAAATAATCAACCTTTTTTGAAAAAAGATTAAAAAAATGTATCATTTTGAATGAGCCGTTAAGATTAAAACTAATTTACTCTAGGCACTCTAGGCACTCCAAACTCTAGGCACTGATTAGTTACAAAAAATGATTAAATGAAATGTAAAATATGTAGCAAACAACTTGTTGGACGAAAAGACAAATTGTTTTGTTCGATACGATGTAAAAATTACTATCATACCAACCTTCGTCGTGTGACATTTGAAGCGTCTCTAAAGATAGATGAGATACTTCATAGAAATCGATCGATACTTCTGGAAATTATGGGAAAAAATCGAACACAAAAACAAGTGAATCGATTAATTTTGGAAAGAAAAAAATTCAGATTTAATTATCTTACCCATTATCACATCAATAAAGCAGGAAAAACATTTCATTGGATATACGATTTTGCTTGGATGTCTTTTTCGGATGATACAATTCTTATCGTGAGAAAACCTGAAGATTAAACTCAATGCGCCTCCAACCAATTATTGCCCACACCCAAATCCACCACCAAAGGAACCGATAGTTTATAAGCATGTTCCATTTCAATTTTTACCAGCGTTTTAATGGGTTCCAGTTCAGATTTATAGACATCAAACACCAACTCGTCATGGACCTGTAACAGCATTTTGCTTTTGTAATCACCTTCTTCAAGTTTATTATGGATATGGATCATGGCAATTTTAATGATATCGGCGGCACTGCCCTGTATTGGAGCGTTTACGGCATTGCGTTCAGCAGCTCCCCTAACCACGGCGTTTCGGGAGTTGATGTCCTTCAAATAGCGGCGTCTGCCCAACACGGTTTGTACATAGCCGTTTTCACGGGCAAAATCGACTTGTGCACTGATGAAATTTCGCAATCTGGGATAGGTGGCATAATACGTATCGATAAGGTCTTTGGCTTCCCCACGTGATAGATCGGTTTGGTTGCTCAATCCAAATGCCGACACGCCATATATGATTCCGAAGTTTACCGTTTTGGCATTGCTGCGTTGCTCGCGGGTGACCTCATTTAAAGGCACATTAAATACTTTTGAAGCGGTACTGGCATGAATGTCCTCGCCATGTTTAAAGGCATTGATCATGTTTTCTTCTTCACTCAAAGCTGCAATGATCCTCAATTCTATTTGTGAATAATCGGCCGACAATAGGACAAAATTGTCATTTCGTGGAATAAAGGCCTTTCTCACTTCACGGCCCCTTTCGGTACGAATGGGAATGTTTTGAAGGTTAGGGTTGTTGCTTGCCAAACGTCCTGTGGCGGCGACCGTTTGCATATAATCGGTATGGACTCTTCCAGTTAAAGGCTCTACCTGTAAGGGCAACGCATCAATATAGGTGCTTTTTAGTTTTGCCAATCCGCGATAGTCCAAAATATGTTGGATGATTTCATGGTCCTTGGCCAAATAACTTAAGATATCTTCGGAAGTGGCATATTGCCCTGTTTTGGTCTTTTTGGGTTTGTCGATCAACTTTAGCTTTTCAAACAGAATATCCCCCAATTGTTTCGGCGAAGCGATGTTGAATTCTTCTCCTACCTCTATATAAATTTTTGCTTCCAAAGTTTTAATGTCCCCATCCAATATTTTGGAAAGGCCTTTTAAAAAATCAGCATCCAAATTGATGCCTTCCAGCTCCATGGCTGCCAACACACGAACCAAAGGAATTTCGATGTCATCAAAAAGGATTTGGGTATTGGCTTCACCCAATTCATTTTGAAAATGCTCTTTCAACTGAAGGGTAATATCGGCATCTTCAACGGCATATTCGGTTATTTTCTCCAATGGCACATCGCGCATGGACAATTGATTTTTCCCCGTTTTTCCTATTAAGGTTTCAATGGCGATAGGTGTATAGTTCAAATAGGTTTCGGCCAGCACGTCCATATTGTGGCGCATATCGGGGTTGATGAGGTAATGGGCCAACATGGTGTCAAAGAATTTGCCCTTGACCTGAACATTGTATTTTGCCAAAACTTTGATGTCGTACTTCAAGTTCTGCCCAATTTTTTCAATGTGTTTGGCCTCAAAAAACGGACGGAGTTCTTCGATTAAGTTTTGTGCCTCAGCTCTGTTTTCTGGAAACGGCAGATAAAACCCTTTCCCGACTTCCCACGAAAAAGCAATACCGACCAATTCGGCAGTAATGGGGTCGATACCCGTAGTTTCCGTATCGAAACATACCGAAGTTTGCTTCATTAAATTTTTAATGAACAGTTTGGTGGCCATACCGGAAGCCACACTTTGATATAAATGTGGAGTGGTTTCGGCAGTTTGGCGTGAACTGTAGTTTACTGTGCTTTTAGAACTTGTGTCATCATCTGCACCAAATAAGGAAAACTGTCCAGCACCGGCTTGCCCCTTTTGTCCTTCGGACGTTTTCCCCAAAGGGGAATTTTTAGCGCTTTCAGTGGATGCACTTGTATTGGTTTGATTATATGTTTCATTTGAAGCGGTTTCGGAAGCAAACGTTTTCTGAAAATTGGCAAGCAGTTGCCTAAATTCAAGTTCTTCAAAAATCTCGGTTACTTTTGCAATATCGGGATGGTTCAGTTCAAAATCCTTGGCATCAAAGGTTACCGGAACATCCAACATGATGGTTGCCAATTGTTTTGAAAGCATTCCCAATTCTTTATTGGCTTCGATGTTTTCCTTCATTTTGCCCGTTAATTCATGGGTGTTTGCCAAAAGGTTTTCCATACTTCCGTATTGCTGAATGAATTTTTTGGCGGTTTTTTCACCCACCCCGGGAAGACCCGGAATGTTATCGGAGGAGTCTCCCATCATTCCCAAAAAATCGATGACCTGCGATGGGTCCTCTATTTCAAATTTGGTCAAGACTTCGGGAATGCCCCACGTTTCGTATCCGCCGCCAAAAACTGGGCGATACATAAAAATGTTGTCAGTGACCAATTGCGCAAAATCTTTATCTGGGGTGACCATAAAGGTTTTATAGCCTTCTTTTTCGGCTTGTTTGGATAGTGTTCCTATAACATCATCGGCTTCATAGCCCTCTTTGACCATAATGGGAATGTGCATGGCTTTTAAAATCTGCTCGATGTAAGGAACCGCAATTTTTATGGCTTCAGGCGTTGCATCTCTATTGGCCTTATATGCCTCGTATAGTTCTATGCGATCGGTGCTCCCGCCTTTATCAAAACATACCGCTAAATGATCTGGACGCTCACGTTTGATAACGTCCAATAGCGAATTCATAAAACCTAAAATGGCCGAAGTATCAGTGCCTTTTGAGTTGATTCTTGGGTTTTTGATAAATGCGTAATAACCCCTAAAAATAAGGGCATAGGCATCAACAAGGAAGAGTCTTTTTTGTTCTGACATTGAATTGTTTTTGTAAGAACTTCAAATCTACAAAAACTTAGGGGTGAATTGAAATTTATTAAAATGCAATTTGTAATTTTCACGGGTTAAATATGAATTCATGAATAATTTTTCAATAGCCATTCACGGGGGGGCTGGAACTTTGGTAAAAGGGATGATGACTCCTGAATTGGAATCTGAATATAAAAAGGCCTTAAAGACAGCTTTGGATGCGGGTTACAAACTTTTGTCGGAAGGAAAGTCGGCACTGGATGTTGTTGAAGAGGCGGTAAGGTTGTTGGAAGATTCTCCATTGTTTAATGCCGGTAAAGGTAGTGTCTTTACGGCTAAAGGCACCCATGAAATGGATGCGAGCATTATGGATGGTAAAACCCTTAAAGCAGGAGCCGTTAGTTTAGTAACTGGAATAAAAAATCCGGTGTGTTTGGCCCGAACTGTCATGGAAAAAAGCGAACATGTGTTTTTGGCCGGAGAAGGCGCTATGCGATTTGCAAGAGAGCACCATTACAAAATTGAGGCACCAGATTATTTTTATGACGAATTGCGTTATCAACAATGGCAAGAGATTAAGGGTTCGGATAGCTTTCAATTGGACCATTCCATAAAAAAAGATTCTAAATTTGGAACTGTTGGAGCGGTTGCATGTGATCAATACGGCACTATTGCCGCGGCAACATCAACCGGGGGCATGACCAATAAAAAATGGGGTCGTGTTGGGGATTCACCAATGATAGGTTCAGGAAATTACGCCAACAATAAAACCTGTGCCGTAAGTTGCACTGGAAGCGGTGAGTTTTTTATAAGGGGTGTCGTAGCTTATGATGTGTCCTGTTTAATGGAACATAAAGGGATGACCTTGGCGCAAGCTTCAAACGAAGTCATAAATAAACGGATTCTTGAGATTAATGGTGACGGTGGCCTTATTGCTGTAGATGCCAAAGGCAACATTGCCATGCCATTTAATACAGAAGGGATGTACCGTGCCTGTAAATCGTCATCAGGCCAAGAGGAAATTGCGATTTACAAATAAAATTATTTCGAACTAATCGAGAAACTAAATAAAAGGTGATTTTACAGGAAGCACTTTAACTTTCTTGTTTTTAATATTGAATCGGTCTCCATTGGCCAACACATGAGTTTTTAAATTGGTCAAGGACATAGGAGTGCCCACTTTTAATATTTTTTCATTATTGTGTTTCAGTTTTCTTGGATTAAATACAATGACCATTCCAGAACCAATGACTTTAAATTCGTTTCCGTTTTTAATGATAAGTCCAGTATCTTCTGCTAAACCAATCCCTATGAGTTTTGGGAATTTGGCAACGGCTTCTGCAAGTCTCCCAAAACGTCCACGTTGAATAAAGTGGGTATCTATGACAAGTTCTGGAATCAAACCTAACCCTTTTCGCATGATCACGGCTCCTTTAATAAAAGCTTTCGTGCTGCTTCCTCCCGCGATCATCTCATTGGCCATTGCCATGGCCCCGGCACTGGTGCCTGCAACAACAAATCCTCTTTCATGTTTAAAACGTTCAAGAAGTATATGGTGTACAGGGGTGTCTCCTATAAATTTTGATATTTTAGATTGATCACCACCTGAAAACATGACACAATTAGCATTTTTAATTAGAGCGATTGCTTCTGTGGATTCAGCATCTTTTTTAGAGGTAATGTTTAAAACATCAATATGTTTACAACCTAATGTTGAAAAGGCTTTGGAATAGTTTTTACCAACTTCAATTGGAATGCTTGATGCGGTTGGAATCACCACAATTTTAGCATTTATACCTCCAGCTTCGGCAACAACATGGGCCAAAATACCTTCCTCGACATAATCGAGTCTATGGATTTCGTCATCCTCAAACCCTTTGTCTTCATTTCCACCAATAGTGATAAGCGTTCCTTTTATCATCGCCATAAAATTGTACTAGATTGATTAATTTGAACAAAAATAAACTAATTTTTTTATAGGAAAATGTATATATTTATAATCTTTCACCAAACTAATTTAAATGCTAGCCAATATGAAAATAAGAGAGATCAACGCCATGAAAGGGCCAAATTATTGGTCGATAAGACGCCATAAATTAATTGTTATGGTCCTCGACTTGGAAGACATGGAAGAACGGCCTTCAAACACCATTGACGGATTTTATGAACGATTAAAGACCATGTTCCCAAGTATGTATGAGCATCGCTGCTCAGTGGGTGAGCCCGGAGGATTTTTTCAACGGGTTGAAGAAGGGACTTGGATGGGGCATATTATTGAACACATCGCTTTGGAGATTCAGACCCTTGCCGGAATGGATGTTGGTTTTGGTAGAACACGAGGTTATGGTGAAAAAGGCGTTTACAACGTTGTGTTTGCTTATATGGAAGAATCCGTAGGACGTTATGCGGCAGAAATTGCTGTAAATATATGTGAAGCCCTCATTAAAGGAGAACCTTATGATTTGGCGCCCAAAATTCAGAAAATGCGTGAACTTCGAGAAGATTCCAGATTGGGGCCAAGTACAGGATCTATTGTTGAAGAAGCTGAAGCAAGAGGAATTCCTTGGATTCGCCTAAATAAATATTCCTTGTGCCAATTGGGTTATGGTGCCAATCAAAAACGTATCCAAGCCACGGTTACCAGTGAAACCAGCAGTATTGGAGTTGAATTGGCTTGTGATAAGGAAGACACAAAATTTTTATTGGAACAAGCCGAAGTTGAAGTTCCCAGAGGCGATATTATTCGTCGCGAAAGTAGCTTGGAAGAAGCGTGCAACTATGTGGGTTTCCCATTGGTCATTAAACCCGTTGATGGTAATCATGGACGCGGCATAACGGTAAACATACAAAATTTTGAAGAAGCGTTGGTGGCGTTTCATGTGGCAAAGCAAAGCTCGAGCAGTGGCGCAATTATCGTAGAAAAATTTATCACCGGTGAAGATTATCGGCTTTTGGTGATCAACCATAAATTGGTGGCCGCTGCAAAACGAACGCCTGCCCATGTTATTGGCGATGGTAAATCCACGGTACAGGAATTGATTGATGAAGTCAATAAAGACCCAAGACGGGGTTATGGCCATGAAAATGTACTCACCCAGATCACAATAAATGATTTGACAAAAACAATAGTCAAAGATGCCGGATATACATTGGATTCTGTGATTGCGAAAGATGAAATGCTCGTCTTAAAGGATACAGCCAATTTAAGCACTGGTGGAACGGCAGAAGATGTTACCGATATTTTACATCCAGCAAATGTATCTATGGCCGAACGTATTTCAAAAATTATCGATCTCGATATTTGTGGCATCGATGTGATGACCACTGACATTACAAAACCTTTATCAGAAACCGGAGGAGCGGTTTTGGAAGTGAATGCAGGCCCAGGATTTAGAATGCACTTGGCACCCACAAAAGGGTTACCCCGAAATGTGGCGGGTTACGTCATTGATAAATTGTTTCCAAAAGGCAATACTGGGCGTATTCCTATCATAGCCATTACAGGGACCAATGGTAAAACGACAACTTCGCGATTAATTGCCCATATTGCCAAAATGAATGGGTATCGTGTTGGCTACACTACAAGTGACGGTGTATATATTCAGAATAGGTTATTGATGAAAGGCGATTGTACTGGGCCTGCAAGTGCTGAGTTTGTACTTAAGGACCCAACGGTGAATTTTGCGGTTTTGGAATGTGCCAGAGGAGGATTGCTACGGGCTGGATTGGGATTTAAAAAATGTGATATCGGTATTGTGACCAATGTTGCTGCGGACCATTTAGGGCTTAAGGGGATACACACCATTGAACAATTGGCAAAAGTTAAGGGTGTTGTTCCTGAAACGGTATTACAAAATGGATATGCCATTTTAAACGCCGATGATGACTTGGTCTATGAAATGCGCAGAACGGTGAATTGTAATGTTGCTTTATTTTCCATGGATGAAAATAACCCGAGAATTAAAGCTTTACAACGTTTACATGGCATCACTGCAATTTATGAGAACGGCTATGTGACCATATGTAGAGGGGAATGGAAAATGCGGGTCATGAAGGTTGAAAATATTCCGCTTACTTATGGAGGGAAGGCGACTTTTATGATTCAAAATGTTCTGGCTGCTGTTCTTGCAGCGAATATCCATGGCATCAGTATTGAAGATATGAAGGCCGGATTGGAAACCTTTATTCCGTCGGCTTCCCAAACACCGGGACGTTTAAATTTATTTGAATTTAAGAACTTTACCATTCTTTTGGATTATGCACACAATCCTGCTGGCATGAAAGCGCTTCAAAAATTTATCGATAACATGGAAGCTACAGTGAAAGTGGGCATCATTGCAGGAGTAGGCGATCGAAGAGAGGAAGACACCAATCAGATAGGCAGTATCGCAGCTGAAATGTTTGATGAGATTATAATCAGGCAAGATAAACGCCTAAGAGGTAGAACGGAACAGGAATTGATAAAAATGCTTAACGATGGCATTCAAATGAGGGACCCCAATAAGAAAACGACGATTATCCCATCAGAAAAGGAAGCCATAACTTATGCCGTAAAAAATGCGGTAAAAGGATCTTTAATAGTTTTGTGCAGTGATGTGATCCCTGAGGCATTGGATCTGGTTCAAAAATTTAAGGAACAGGAATCACGAGGGGAGCTGGTTTTTGAGTGACATGTTTTAATTTAAGTACATGACAAAAATTCAATTTCAATAACTCCTCGCTTTGTTGCCCCGGCCCTAAAGGGTGCAAATCGAGGAAAATCAGGCTCCCTTTAGGGTTGGGGTCATACTGATTTTCCGATTAAATTGTTCTAAAAACAATT
>DASWKU010000368.1:0-10257 GCA_036396455.1 Flavobacteriaceae bacterium | reverse complement strand
TGAAGCCGTACAAAAGTAACAAACTGCCCACCATGGGTGTATTGAAAACAAGTTTTGCAATGAACAACCCAATGGTAAGGATACTCATGCCCAAGATCCAAAACGGCAACAATTTTCCGATAATGAACTGGTGTTTTTTTATTGGGGTCACGTTGATTTGCTCCAAAGTGCCAATCTCTTTTTCGCGTACAATGTTCATTCCCGATAGGAAGAGTGTGACCATGGTGACCAAAAGCACCAAAATCCCCGGGACCATATAGGTTTTATAATTTAGTGTCTCGTTGTACCAAAATAAGGGGATGCCGGAAATTGTTGAAGGCTGTGTTTTTAAATCGGAAGGTTGGGCGAGTTTTACCTCTATATCCCTATTAAAACCTTGTACAATCTGGTTGATATAGACATTTTCAACCCCGGCAGCGGCACCATCAATGGCATTGATACTGATGCCAAGTTCAGCATGTTTTTCTTTTTGCAAATTGCGTTCAAAATAAAGTGGAATCTCCAAAATAATATCCACATCTCCATTTTGCATAGCTGAAATCGCTAGCTTTTCTGAAGGAAAATCAGTCAACACCTTAAAATAATTTGAAGCATTGAATTTTTCGATCAATCCTCTGGAGGTCACAGAATGGTCATGGTCGATATAGGAAAATTTGATGTTTTTGATCTCAAATGTCGCCGCATTGGATAAGATTACCAATTGTACCAAAGGTAGAATGAAAATAATGGGAAGCATGCCTTTATTTCTAAAGATTTGCTTGAACTCCTTTTGTATGATAAAACCTATAATCTTCATATCTATTTTCCACGAAAGTGGAAATCTGATTTAATTTAACATTTTTTAGTGTTGGCTTTTCTTGCCACGAATTCACCAATACTGTTTACGAACCCCACTTGCATGTCACTCCAACCTAATTTTATATTTTTTCACACTTATTGCAATGAAAAACAGGGTCATCCCAATTAAGATCAACGTTTCTTTCCATATAAAACTTATCCCAACACCTTTTAGCAAAATCCCTTTAATGATAATAATGAACCATTTGGCAGGAATGATATTACTGATGACCTGTAAAATGACAGGCATACTTGAAATTGGAAAAATGAACCCTGAAAGCAAAATGGTTGGGAGCATTAAGCCCATCAACGACGCCATCATTGCAGTTTGCTGTGAAGCCGAAATGGTTGAGATTAAAATTCCCAATGTCAGCGACGTGATAATAAACAATACACTTTCCAATCCCAGCAACAAAAGGCTGCCTTGAATGGGCATTTTAAACACAAAAATTCCCAAGATGATAATTATTACTGCATTGAAGACCGAAAGAAAAATATATGGCACCACCTTTCCGGCAATCACCTGAAGTGGTTTTAATGGAGATACCAACAAGACTTCCATGGTTCCCAATTCCTTTTCCTTGGTGATGGAAATTGAGGTCATCATGGCAGAAATCAACATTAAAATCACGGTCATGACCCCGGGCACAAACATGTAAACGCTTTTCAGCTCGGGGTTATAGACCATGCGCGTTTGTGGTATTATTTGGTAGGTGGGGGTAAGGGTCTTATTGTGTTCGTTCAGATAAGATTGCACCATAGAATTAATATAATTGCTTATGGTATTTGCTGTATTTGGGTCGGTGGCATCGGTAATGATTTGAACGGTGGCATGGCGATCTTTGATCAGGTTTTTACCAAAATCTTTTTCAAAACTAATCACGGCTTTCACTTTCCCTTTTTGGAAAACGGATTCAATATCCGCTTCATGCATCATCAGTTGATTGATACTAAAATATGGAGATGCCGAAATTTTATTGATGATTTCTAGCGTTGTGGCATCTTTGGAATAATCCAAAATGGCAACTTCCACATTCTTTATTTCATTGGTAATGGCAAAACCAAACAACAGAATTTGGACAATGGGCATGCCCAATAAAATGAGCAGGGACCGTCGATCCCTGAGGATGTGGTAAATTTCTTTTTTTATAAAGCCCAAAAACGGATTCATCCTCTTGCCAATTTTAAGAACACCTCATTTATAGTAGCGACGTTAAATTGCCTCTTAAGCATTTCAGGAGTATCCAAGGCTTCAATTTTTCCATTGACCATGATGGATATTCGGTCACAATATTCGGCTTCGTCCATATAATGTGTGGTCACAAATATGGTGGTGCCTTGGTTGGCCGATTTGTAGATCATTTCCCAAAACTGCCGTCTTGTTATGGGGTCGACACCGCCGGTTGGCTCATCCAAAAACACAATTTTTGGTTCGTGCAATAACGCCACCGAGAAGGCCAGCTTTTGTTTCCACCCCAACGGCAACGAGCCCACCAAGGTATTGGCAACGTTTTCCAAGCCAAGCTCATCAAGAAGCATTTTGGTTTTGGTTTTAATCAAAGCTTTTGAAAGACCATAAATGCCACCAAAAAATGCAACATTCTCTGTGACGGTCAAATCATTGTACAGCGCAAATTTCTGGCTCATATAACCGATATTCCTTTTAATGGATTCGGGTTGTTTATACACATCAAAACCCGCCACCAAAGCATGCCCATGGGTTGGCCTCAAAATGCCTATCAACATTTTCATTGCCGTCGTTTTTCCTGCGCCGTTGGCGCCCAAAAACCCAAAGATTTCTCCTTGTTTTACGTCAAAAGTGATGGCGTTTACTGCTGTAAAATCACCAAACATCTTGGTCAATCCTGCTACTTGTATGACGTTGCTGTTGTCCATCATCTGGCCAATTCCATAAAGGTGTCCTCTATGGTGGGTTGTACTTGTTCAATCGTTATTTTCGAAAGGTTTTGAGATTTTAAAAAGGCCTTTAAATCCTCAACATCAAAAATGTTTCGTTGATCCGTATAATGTACAAATTCGCCGAAAGGATAGACACTGTGCTGATGCCCATAAGTTTTTAAGGCTTCAATTAATTGATATTTATTGTTGGCATTCACACAGAAAATGGTTTTAGGATACTGTTTTACAATGGCATCTGGGGTATCGATTTGTAAAATCTTTCCATTTTGTATGAGCGCAATCCTGTCGCACAAGGCGGCTTCATCCATATAGGGTGTAGAAACCAAAATCGTTATTCCTTTTTGTTGCAAGCGCTTTAACATCTCCCAAAACTCTTTTCTGGATACCGGGTCGACACCTGTAGTGGGTTCGTCCAAAAACAGGATTTTTGGTTTGTGGATGAGCGCACAGCACAGAGCCAGTTTTTGCTTCATACCGCCAGAAAGTTTCCCCGCTCTTCGTGTTTTAAAGGGTTCAATTTGAACATAAATCTCCTTGATCAAATCATAATTTTCCGCTATGGTCGTTCCGAAAATGGTGGCAAAGAATTTGAGATTTTCCTCAACAGTCAAATCTTGGTACAATGAAAACTTTCCCGGCATATAGCCTACGCTTTGCCGAATGGTTTTATAATCGGCAACAACGTCAAGACCGGCAACGTTGGCATTGCCCTCATCGGCAATTAAAAGTGTGGTCAGGATTCGGAATACCGTTGTTTTTCCGGCACCGTCGGGACCAATCAATCCGAACAGTTCCCCGTCATTGACCTCAAATGAAATGTTTTCCAAGGCCTTTATGCCATTGTACGATTTTGATATGTTGTCCAGAGTTATGCCCACATTCTTAATTTTGAACCGTGATTTTAGATTCCATGGTCACTTTGGAAGTAATGGAGTTGGAAATCAAGCAGGCCTTTTCTGATTTTTCAAGGATGCGCTCGGCACGTTCCCGCTGATTTTCATCCGCAATTACAACTTCGGGAAACAACAGGACTTCACTCATCACAAATTTGCCATCCACTTTGTCCAAAACGCCTTTTGAGCCACATTTAAAACTTTTAAATTTAAGGTTGGAATTTTCGGCAATGGCCAAAAACGTGGTCATCAAACAACTGCTTACGGCTGCGGTAAACAAATGTTCGGGCGACCAAATGTTTGGCATTCCACTGGAAAACTCAGGTGGCGTGGCAATTTCTATGCAGTTGCGTTCATGAGTTTCTTCTTTGAATAATTCGGGTGAACACATCATCCCTTTTCGGTCCTGTGTCCAATTGATGTTGACGTTGTAAATATGTTTGTCCATGACAGTTTTATTTAAACTATTTTGAAATTTTTATTTAAGAATTAATTGTTTATCCACATTTCGGCAGGCATGCCTATTTTAAGGCTTCCATCATTTTTAACATCAATTTTGACTGCATATACCAAAGCCACGCGTTCTTCTTTGGTTTGAATGATTTTTGGCGTGAATTCAGCCTCTGAAGCTATCCATGTAATGGTGCCCGAATAGGATTTCATCCCATCGTTGGAGTCAATCCTTACCGTAACTTCCTGACCAATTTTCAGTTCTGGCAATTGCGTTTCACTGACATAAACCCGTAATATCATGGTTGACAAATCGGCTATTTTGTATAAGGGTTTTCCAAAAGTTGTGACTTCATTTGGTTCGGCATATTTGGCCAAAACCGTTCCATTTACGGGATTTATGATTTTGCTTTTTTCAATTTGGTCATCAATTTGCTTAAGCTGTACATCTACATTTTTAAGCTCGTTGACTACGGGAGCATTTTGTATTTCAATACTGCGTATTTGCTGTTTTAAAACCTCAATTTCCCCATTGATATCATCCAACTGTTTTTGGGTTCCGGCATTGTCCTTCAATAAATTTTCGGCTCTTTTTTTATCGGCCATGGCCGTTTTCAGTTTGGCATTCAAAACATTGATTTGCGATAAGACTCCTTTGGATTTAGAACTGATCACCGACTTGGAAACCTGAAGCTGTTCACGTTTCAAGGCCAATGGAATGGTATCGATATAACCGATGAAGACCTCTTTTTTAAGTACATCCCCTTCATGAATATCAAATTGTATGAGCTTGCCATTATTTTCTGCTGAAACGGTGATTTCTGTAGCTTCAAAATTGCCGTATCCATCAGCTTTTCCGTTGGAACTGCCACACGCAAAAATGCTTATCGCAATGAGGCTCAATCCTAAAATGTGTCTGTGTTTGTTCATGCTCTAAAATTTATTGTCCTTGTATGATATTGTAATTGGCTTTCGCCAATTGTAGTTGAATGGTGTGTGTTGCCAACCTGTTTTCATCTTCGTACAGGTTGGTCAGTTCGGTTAGGTATGCCGAAGCTGTTATAATTCCATTTTTAAACTGCGAATCGGCCGACTTTAAAACCGTTTTTTGAAGTTGAATGATTTCAGTATCTGTGGCTATAAAATCTTCGATGATATGGATATCGGCTTCCTGTTGTTGGAGTTCCATGTTGGTATTCAGTTTAAAGACTTCGGTATCGGTATCGACAATATCTTTATTAATGGCCAGTGATCCCCGTTGTTTTTTATTTGCACTCCAATCCAATACATTCCAATCCAGTTTTAATCCAACGGTATAAAACGGCTGAAATGAATTGTCCAGCATATTCAGACCTGGATTGCCGTAACCACCCGTGGCAAACCCCAACAGTTTTGGAGATCTTTGTTTGGCCATCAACGATTCAGAACGTTCAATTTCCTCTTTTTTTAGTTGGAACAGTTCCAATTCCGGGCGCTTTAATTCCGAGCGCATTTGTGTCTCTATAATGGGTTTTTGAAATGTTGTGGTTTCTTGTATTGGCTGAGCTATTAAAGCCGACAGATTTGCAATTAACGTGGTTTTATTGTAGTTGACTTCAGAACATTGTTGTTTGATTTTAAGTAATTCAGCTTCCAAGACCTTGTCGGATGAGGGAACCAAAACACCATTGGCAATGCCCGATTGTACTTCCTTTAATTTGGCTTGCAGTTCGGTTTGTTTTGCGGTGAGCAGTTTGTATTTTTCCTGTGTGAGTAAAATTGAAAAATACAGTTGGTTGACCTGTTTTTTTAGTTGATAAAGATTGACTTCAACCTGTTGCATCCTTGTTTTCAACTGTGCCGATTTTAAATTGGAGGACGCATTAATCTTCCCTCCATTATAAATTAACTGGTTTATAGAAAGCGTCGCCTTATATTGGTCTTGGTTTATAGGTTCTATACCCGAATTTGGAATGGGGACCTCAATAACATCCGATTGATAGGTTGCTTGGGCAGATAAAACCAATTGTGGCAATTTTTCAGTGGAAACGGCCTCTAGATCCAGTGCGTTTTGTTGTTCAAGTAAATGGGATTGTTTTGCCAAAGGATAATTTTTTGTGACCAAGGCGTAACATTCCTGAAGCGTGAGTTGTTGTTGTGGCCACACCGGTAAAGTCAATAAAAACAACATGCCAAAAATTCTAGCTTTCATTTTAAGTATGTTTTATGGAATTAATAATAAAGTCGGCTACTTCAGTTTTTCTGACCTCGATAAGTTGTGTAAAATCTGAATCTTCGACGTTTAAAAAAGTTTTTAATAATGGTTTGGCGATAAATGGAAAAACGTTTAAGGCCAAAATATTGATGAACAACTGTTCTGCCTTAATAGGTTTAATAGTGCCCTTTTCAATCTCATCATTCAATTGATGCTTAAATTTTTCAATATTAGGGAATCCTTCAGCGTGCCGTAAACTTTCAGCAAACCCTGGATTTCTATTGAGTTCCTGAATAATAAAATTGGGTAAATAGGGGTGCTTGCTGATGAATGAGATATAGTTGAAGGTGAAATTTCTGATTTTCTCCTCAATGCTCGAATCGTCGTTTAGGATTTTATTCAATTGTGGGGCCAAAAGTGTAAAGGCGTGTTTAAAAACAGCTTCAAAGAGGAGCTGTTTGCTTCTATAGTAGTAGTGGAGCATGGCTTTGTTGATGCCGGCCTTATCCGCTATTTCCTGCATTCTGGAACCATCCATTCCTTTGGACTGGAAGACGGTTTTTGCCGCTTCAAGGATTTGGTTTTCAGTGTTTTTATCTTTTGTGTCTGCCATTATTAACTATTTAGTTTAACCAAATGGTTAACAAATGTATGGATTTTTTTCCATTCTAGAAAATGAATTCTAAAAAATTTGGTTATAATTATTTATGGGAATAGGATATTAAATTGATTTGGGGGCAGAAGTCACAGTGCTGAAACATATAATGGATACGAATGCTATAATTTTGGAATTTATGACATAAAAAAAGCTACACGAGTGTAGCTTTAAAAATACGGGAGTGTTTGTTTCATTGAATGATACCACCGCAACTAACACGCCCACCGGCATTTCCTGTTGGTTGGGTTACAAAATCATCAGTGCCATCGTGCATGATGATTGCTTTGCCCAAAACATCTTTGTTTGGGTCACCGCAATCTATGCACCATTCATTGGTGGACATGGTCATGGTCCCTTTCCCGTCGGCACCAACTTCCATATTTCCAATATCTCCTTTGTGATAGCCTTCAGGGCTTCCCCATTTTCCGTGAGGTTGTGCTGTTGGGTTCCAATGACCTCCGGATGATGTACCATCGGCAGCCGAACAATCCGCTTTTTCATGAATGTGAATGGCATGGGTACCTTCGGTAAGACCGTTGACCACCATGGTCACGGTAACAAGTCCGTTTGCTTCCTTAAAAAAGACGTTACCGGAAACATTACTGTCACTTTTTGGTTCCATTTTCACAACAACTTCTTTGGTTTCATTGGTTTGTTCTGGAGCCATTTCCTCCATGTTCATTTCAGATTCTGTTTCGGCTTCCTTTTTATTCTCTTTGCAACTTATTGCAAAACATAGCATTATTGAGATAATGACTAGACTTAAATTTTTCATTCTTTTAATTTTTATAACAATTGGATTTTAGAACTATGAAAATTACACATTATTTGAGTGAATGAAAAATTTAGATCAAAAAATATATGACAAATGTCATTTTTTTTAAAAAGGAGCAGCCATATATTTGAAAATTATTTCATAATATGGACAACTCTTTGATTGAAAAATACAACGTTCCAGGACCGCGATATACCAGTTACCCCACGGTGCCTTATTGGGACAATGGCACCTTTTCTTCGAAGCTGTGGAAGTCGTCTGTGAAACGATCGTTTGACGAGAGCAATTCAAACGAAGGGATTAGTTTGTATATCCATCTTCCTTTTTGCGAAAGCTTGTGCACCTTTTGTGGTTGCCACAAGCGCATTACAAAACAACATGATGTTGAATCTCCATATATAAATGCCGTTTTAAAGGAGTGGAATTTATATTTGGACCTGTTTGACAAAAAGCCCATCATTAAAGAGTTGCATCTTGGAGGAGGAACCCCAACTTTTTTTAGTCCTGAACATCTTAAACAGCTTATAAATGGCATTTTAAAGTTATCGATTGTTTCAGAACACCATGAGTTTAGCTTTGAGGGACATCCCAACAATACCACACGAGAACATTTACAGGCCCTTTATGATGTTGGATTTAGACGCGTAAGTTTTGGGGTTCAGGATTACAATGAAACAGTTCAAAAAGCCATTCATAGGATTCAACCTTTTGAAAATGTTAAACGGGTCACAGAAAACGCACGGGAAATTGGCTATACCTCTGTGGGGCACGATATTATTTTTGGATTGCCTTTTCAAGAATTGGAACATGTAAGAACCACTATTTTAAATACGAAATCGCTTCTTCCAGACCGTTTGGCCTTTTACAGTTATGCCCATGTGCCATGGATCAAGGGAAATGGCCAACGTGGCTTTAAAGATTCAGACCTACCATCGGCACAATTAAAAAGAGCGCAATATGAATTGGGAAAAAGGTTGTTGGCAGAAGTTGGTTATGAGGAAATAGGAATGGACCATTTTGCATTGCCTTCAGATAGTTTGTACACTTCAATGAAGACTGGAAATCTCCATCGAAACTTTATGGGATATACCGCTTCAAAAACACAACTAATGATTGGATTGGGAGTATCTGCCATCAGTGATAGCTGGTATGGATTTGCACAAAATGTAAAAAGCATTGAAGAATACTACCACTTACTGAAAGAAAATATTTTACCTGTATTTAGAGGACATATATTGAGCGATGAAGATTTGATCATTAGAAGGCACATACTTAATTTAATGTGCGATTTTAGAACTTCATGGAGCTCAACTCATTTATACTTTGAAGAATTGCCGGATGTGTTGATTAAGCTTAAAGAAATGGAACATGATGGCCTTTTGGAAATTGGCAACAATGCCATTAAAGTGTTACCTGAAGGACGTCCATTTGTAAGAAATATTTGTATGGCATTCGATGTATTGTTACAACGGAAACAACCGGACACCCAGTTATTTTCCATGACGGTTTAGTACAAAATTTACGATTATGAAAAAAATTATTGTACCCATTGACTTTTCTGAATATTCAGATTATGCACTGGAAACGGCAGCCATATTGGCCAAAAAGCATAATTCTGAAATCTTGGCACTGCACATGCTTGAAATGTCCGAGGCCATTTTGACCAGAACAGGAACGGATATGCAAATGGAAACCCTATTTTTCTTACAGCTTGCAGAAAAAAAGTTTGACGAATTTTTAAACAAAGATTATTTAAAAGGAATCACCATTACACCAATTGTAAAACATTTTAAGGTATTTAGTGAAGTCAATGATGTAGCTGAAGAATATGGAGCAGATTTAGTTGTTATGGGTTCGCATGGAGCTAGTGGAATTAAAGAATTTTTAATTGGTTCCAATACCGAAAAAGTTGTTAGGCATTCCAATATCCCGGTTTTGATTATAAAATACAATCCAATTTTAACTGATTTTGAACATGTGGTTTTCGCTTGTGATTTTTCGGATGAATCAATTACACCTTATATCAATGCTCGAAACCTATTTAAAAAACTAGGCTCAAAAATTCATTTGATATATGTCAACTTACCCAATGAAAGCTTTAGGAGCACGTCGGAGGTGGAAGCAAAAGTTATTGGTTTTTTAAAAATGGCTGAAGGTAATTTGGATCATTTGGGTGATGTCAAATATTATTCGGATTATACAATTGAACAAGGCATTTTAAATTATGCCAATGCTTTAGGAGCCGACATTATAGCATTGGCAACACATGGCAGAACTGGATTGGCACACCTTCTTGAGGGAAGCATTTCTGAAGATGTTGCCAATCATTCAACATTACCGGTTATGACCTTTAAAATTTAAACTTGAAGTTAAGTTTTAATTAAGTTAGTTAAGTACATGACAAAAATTCAATTTCAATAACTCCTCGCTTTGTTGCCCCGGCCCTAAAGGGTGCAAATCGAGGAAAATCAGGCTCCCTTTAGGGTTGGGGTCATACTGATTTTCCGATTAAATTGTTCTAAAAACAATT
>DASWKU010000367.1:0-2782 GCA_036396455.1 Flavobacteriaceae bacterium | reverse complement strand
ACCCGTACCATACTGGGCTGGGTACGTATGGCCTTGCCATTAAAACCGCCCCCGGCCCTACGCGCATACCCAACACCCTTTACTACATAAAAGTTCACGTCCCCCAGCGTACCGATGACCTTGAACAGACCTTTTTGCCTTGCCATGTTCCTTATATTAACGTAATGCTAAAGTAATGAATCTTAGCGATATATTCAATAGGTATAGCGTATGTATAGCGTTAATTCGTTATACCTTCCATATACCTGCCTTATACAGACCCCACAAGAACCCTATCCAACCTCCCAAAGGGCAATGTCATTAAGTTAAGGAAAAAATTGTCATTCCAATCCCGATAGCTCCCCTCTTTAGTTAAAGAGGGGAATGAATCCCGCTTTTGGGCGGGAGAAAGGGGAGTTTGAAATAATAAAAGAGACAACCTCCCCCCTGCCAAACGGGAAGGAACAAATACAAATGGACTCGCCGCTACCAGGTATATCTCCGGTTATACAGATTAAAAGTAAAACTTTAATGCTTGCAAACTTAAGGATAGTTATCGGGAGGAAGGGAAAATCAAGGAAATCTGTCCAAAATGTACAACAGGTTTATTATATTTAACAACAAACTACGAATATGATTACATTCAAACGAACCGATTCCACTAACCAAGACTTTATAGATTTGGTAAATCAACTTGACTCTGATCTGACCATTAGGGACGGTGACGACCATGCCTTTTATCATCAATTTAACAGTATTGGGATGATCAAGTATGCCATTGTAGCGTATCAAGAACATATTCCCATTGGTTGTGGTGCCATAAAAGCATTCGACCCAATAACCATGGAAGTCAAGCGCATGTATGTGTCTCCGGATTATAGAGGAAAAGGCATTGCAGGTAAAATACTGATAGAATTAGAGCATTGGACGAAACAATTGGGTTGTAAAAGGTGTATCCTTGAAACTGGGATCAATCAGCCAGAAGCTCTGGCTTTATACCACAAAAGTGGATTTAAACGTATTCCCAATTATGGGCAATATGTCAATGTTACGAGCAGTTTTTGCTTCGAAAAAGTTTTGGCACAATAAAATCTCGGGCTGTATTAAATTCAATGAACGTTAAATTTCTCAGAATCATACTAGTGTAATCATCTGGCATTTTCTATCTTTGAATGCTTTTTAAAAGACTTCGATAACTTAAATTTAGGAATGCAATTTAAACACCCAGAACTACTTTATGCACTGCTCCTGCTGGTCATTCCTATTATTGTTCATTTATTTCAACTGCGCCGATTTCAAAAGGAAGCCTTTACAAATGTCAAATTTTTAAAGGAAATCACATTACAGACCCGCAAAAGTTCACAGTTAAAAAAATGGTTGGTTTTATTGACCAGACTTTTATTGCTTGCTTGTGTGATCATGGCCTTTGCACAACCTTTCATTTCAAATTCAAATAGCTTCAACACAAAAAGTGAAACGGTCATCTATTTGGACAATTCGTTCAGCATGCAGGCCAAAGGTTCAAATGGAACCTTACTGAACAGTGCCATTCAGGATATCATTGAAACTATTGACGATACTGAAACCTTTACCCTATTCACAAATGATGTTACCTATAAAAACACGACGCTTAAAGCCATTAAAAATGATATAATACAGCTATCCTATTCACCAAATCAACTCACGTATGACGCCGTGGTGTTAAAAGGAAAAAAAGCATTCAGCAGTGATAAAAATTCTTTGAAGAATTTGGTTTTGATTTCCGATTTTCAGCAAAAAAAAGAGGCTTTAAGTTTTGAAAACGACAGTTTAATTGAGACCAAATTGGTACAGTTGAGACCTGTAAACGCCAATAATATTAGTATAGATTCCGTCTATATTTCCAAAATGGATGTTGAAACCATTGAATTGACAGTAACTCTAAAAAATCAAGGCAATCCTGTTGAAACCTTGCCAATTTCCCTTTTTAACAAGGACCAATTGGTTGCAAAAAGTGCAGCATCCATAGAAGATGGGGCCAGCACGATATTCACAATTCCTATTGATGCAGCTTTTAACGGAACATTCACTATTGAAGATGCAAACTTGCAATATGATAACACGTTATATTTTAATTTGGATAAAAGGGAAAAGATCAACGTGCTCTCCATAAACGAAGCTGATGACACGTTTCTAAAGAAAATCTATACCAATGACGAATTTAACTACAGTGCTTACCCTTTCAAAGCTCTGGACTATAATGCTCTGGAAAATCAAAACTTGATCATTTTAAATGAGTTGAAGGAGATCCCAAGCTCATTGATTACAGTGCTAAAGGCCTTTACCGAAACGGGTGGTCACCTCTTGATTATCCCTTCAAATGAAATTGTATTAGATACTTACAATCAATTGTTTAACAATTATTCATTGACAAATTTTTACGAGTTAAACCCCAACGAAAAGAAAGTCACAACCATAAAATATTCACATCCATTATTTACCAATGTATTTGATAAAAAAGTCACCAATTTTCAGTACCCAAAAGTCAATTCGTTTTATGGTCTGGCTTCAGCTTCCGCTACCTCTGTTTTAAGTTATGAAGATGGTTCCCCTTTTTTATCGAATTCTGGAAATGTCTATAGCTTTAACGCAGCTTTAAATGAAGAGAATTCAAATTTTAAAAATTCGCCTTTAATTGTCCCGGTCTTATACAATTTGGGCAGACAAAGTTTAAAATTGTCTCAACTTTATTATACCGTTGGCAAGGAAAATACTGTGGACATCAACACTAAACTGTCTCAAGATGATATCCTGACTTTAAATG
>DASWKU010000366.1:0-2270 GCA_036396455.1 Flavobacteriaceae bacterium | reverse complement strand
TAGTAAAAGACTTAAAACCTTCAATGAAGGTAGAAGTATAAAGAAAGGAGAAAAAATATGACCTCATCTGTTAGCAATACTGAAAATACATCACCACCCATAAGCAGGCCGGTATCACCTATTGAGAAAAAGGACGATGAAAAAAGCGCAGTGGATTTATCTTTAGTCTCTAAAAAAGAAGAAAACACAGCGATTCAGAACGTTTATTGAATTATTAACCCAATCACCGAATGTAAACCAATCAGACAAACCCCGACCCTCTTCCCATCTTGCTCAAAATGAGGATATATTTTCGTCAGATTGTCTATGTTGAGCGATAGGCTGTTTCCTTATGGTTATACGGGTTAGCCTGGGTTATCGGAGCAGGCATCTCCAGCATTCTAATAACGATATTGCACTCTTTGGGTCAGAGATTTTGCTAATGCCTCGACATCGGTGGCATGCACCATATAGCCCCAAATGCATTTCCAACAATGCTTCAATGTAGTTTTCCATTCATACAACTGACTTTTCATATGTTGTGACAGTTCTAAAAGTTGGTTAAAAATATGCGCTATTTGCATGCACTGATAATAATTTTTAGTGGCAGTTAAATTGGTCCTCGAAAACTTATGCTGTAATTCATAGCCTAAATTTTTCTGGCAATTAAATCCCTCATTTTCGATTTTGTGTCTTGATCGCGCTATTTGAACCCATATGTCGATATTTTCAGAGTCCACTGGCACATCAGAAATATACACAAAGCGATATTGAGTATATTCATCAGAATGAAGTTTATTCTGTGTTGTCTCAAGACAATGTACCCAATATAATTCGCGTCCACGATAGGTTATTTTTTCTAGCCAACTATATTCTCTCGAAATCCATCTGCCACCAGGTAAATAATATTTTTCATAACGCTGGTTTTCTTTTTTTGTTTTTCCTTTATTTTCATCATTTATTTTTTCTAGCAATGCTTCTACTTGGCTCTGCACAGTCATCAACGTTTTGTCTTTTAAGGTTGCTATAAATCTCCAGTTATTGTTTTGGCAAATTTTAAAAAAAGGCTCACTGGGATATAGTCCATCTGCAAGAATACATATTGGTAATCTCGGAAAAAAACTTTTTAATTTTACTGCCAATCTTTTAAAAGCATTCAGTTCACAATCTTGTTTGTCGTAGTTTCCATCGTCTGGATTTTCTATCCATTCTGTCGCTAATGATAAGCAAAAACCATTTAATCCAACCAACTTTGCTTCTAGTACATTACGGTAATAGGTTATCTTTCCTCTTTTACCTACTTTCTTTATACATTGGTCATCATCAGGTTTTTCATCAAAAGTATGGACGCCTGTAGCATCTACCGATACGGTAAAATCACGTCCAAAAAAACGAAATTTATGTAGAACTTTTTGATCCAACAAAGTTTGAATAAAACTTTTCTTTAGTTGTTCTAATTCATGTTCTTGAATCTGTTTCATTACCCTGTCTACGGTATCCATGTGTGGTAAACGTTGTTTAAATAGATCGAAATAATTTTTTTTAAAATATCCCTCCTTTCTACTTTCATTCAGCGCATTACGAGACCCTTCTTTGAACATAGACATCGCAATACAGGCCATCACTAATTCCGATAATTTATATTGAGATGCTTTTTTTCTTGGGTCTTCGACCTTCTCCCGTATTCTTTGTAATAAATCCGGGAAAAAATGGTTGATTGTTTGCATTATTAATCGGACTAATGGCTTTCCCTTGTTGGTTGCTTTGCTTCTGTTGTTGTTCCTTCTTCTCTTTTTACTGTGATTTCCCTTATGTTTCTGTGGGGGTTCAGGAACAAAGCCAAAGAGTTTAAAGAACTGCTTGTAAGCCTTGGGACAGCACATACTGCACACTATAAATAGGTGCCAAAGTAATTCTGCTCTTTTAATGAGCGTTTTGACCATATCTTCAACAATGCATGGGGATAATGAAATTTTAGTTGCTTCTAATTGCATAGTTCCTTTAGAATTCCTTTGCGTGTGAGTAGGTTGATATCAAATAGGTATTTTTTTCGTGATTGAAAAAAAAAGCCTATTCTCACGCATTCTCCTCCAATAGCCAAGCAAAATAGCCGGAAAAATAGTTTTTAACCAAATTATTAACTATTTGAATTTATTTGATTTAAGCGGCATTGAAAAAACGTTCTGAATCGCTGTATTTATTCCATCTACCTTTTCTAGTTCTTTAATATAAGATTTAAGTTTTTTTAAGTTTTCTATAAGTAATTTTCTTTCAATCCAATCATTTAAATT
>DASWKU010000365.1:0-24570 GCA_036396455.1 Flavobacteriaceae bacterium | reverse complement strand
TTGATGTCTACCAGTGCATCCAATTGCTCATCACCGATGTAAATTGCTTCCTCAATAAAAGCTCCTTTAAGCAACGGCCTATCAGATTTTTTACGGAATGCTTTAATGACCTTGGCTGGAGCATTTCCAGTTTCAGAATACATTACAGAGGTATTACCCTTTAAAATAGACGGTAAGTCTCCAAAATCTTTTTCGGAAGCTTCCATTGCTTTTTCCAATAATGTATTTTTAACTACTGCCAATTTTACGTTAGCCTTAAAACAAGCTCTACGTAAATCTGAAGTGCTTCCTGCATTTAATCCAGATATATCTGCCAAATAGATATTGGTATTAGATGCCAATTGCGCAGTCAACTCTTCAATAACTTGTGATTTTTCTTCTCTTGTCATAATATAAAGTTTAACTGCTAATTAATTTTTGTATCGATTGATATACTAGGACTCATTGTGCTGGACATGTAAATACTTTTTACATAGGTGCCTTTTGCAGCCGTTGGTTTTAGTTTAATCAAAGTTGTCAACAGTTCATGTGCATTTCCAACCAATTTATCAGCACTAAATGATGCTTTTCCAATTGGTGCATGTACAATTCCTGTTTTGTCTACTTTAAAATCTATTTTACCAGCTTTTACTTCTGCCACTGCTTTAGCGACATCCATGGTCACGGTGCCTGTCTTAGGATTGGGCATTAATCCTCTTGGCCCTAAAACACGACCCAACGGACCCAACTTACCCATAATGGCCGGCATGGTGATGATCACATCAACATCGGTCCAACCATCCTTGATTTTTTGTAAGTATTCATCCAATCCCACATAATCTGCGCCTGCTTCTTTGGCTTCTGCTTCTTTATCTGGAGTTACCAATGCCAAAACTTTCATATCTTTTCCGGTTCCGTGAGGAAGGGAAACAACGCCTCTTACCATTTGGTTAGCTTTACGTGGATCAACACCAAGTCTTACTGCCAAATCAACTGAGGCATCAAACTTTGTATAGGTGATTTCCTTTAATAAAGCTGAAGCTTCTTCAAGAGAATAAAGTTTGTTCTTTTCAACTTTTGCCCTTGCTTCTTTTTGCTTTTTTGTTATTCTTGCCATTTCAAAAAATTTTAATTGGGTGCTTGACCGCCTTTTACGGTTATACCCATTGATCTTGCAGTACCTGCAACCATTTTCATAGCCGACTCGATAGTAAATGCATTTAAATCTACCATCTTGTCTTCTGCTATAGCCTTAACTTGATCCCAAGTTACTTTCGCTACTTTTTTTCTGTTCGGTTCTCCAGATCCCTTTTTTGTTTTGGCCGCTTCCAATAATTGTACGGTTGCTGGTGGAGTTTTAATTACAAAATCAAAGGATTTGTCTTTGAAAACAGAAATAACAACTGGAAGAACTTTACCAGGTTTATCCTGAGTCCTTGCGTTAAACTGCTTGCAAAATTCCATGATATTAACTCCAGCAGCTCCTAAAGCGGGTCCTACCGGTGGCGATGGATTCGCGGCACCTCCCCGAACTTGTAGCTTAACTACTTTACTTAATTCTTTTGCCATTTTAATTAATTTAGTTTTGTATCTCTTTTAAATTGGAAGCAAAAAGACATACTTTATATTTTGTAACACATTAAACTTTTTCAACTTGCATATAACTGAGCTCCAATGGTGTTTTTCGTCCGAAAATTTTAACCATGACCTCAAGTTTACGCTTCTCTTCATTTATTTTTTCGATAGTACCATCAAATCCATTAAATGGCCCATCTATAACTTTCACAGTTTGACCAATTGTAAATGGTATCGCCATATTGGCATCTGCATCAACCGAAAATTCATCGACCTTGCCTAACATTCTGTTTACTTCAGATTGTCTTAACGGGACTGGATCTCCACCTTTGGTTTCACCCAAAAAACCGATCACATTGGTAATTGACCTAATGATATGGGGAATCTCTCCACTTAAATTGGCTTGAATCATAATATAGCCCGGAAAATAAACGCGTTCTTTGTTTATTTTCTTTCCGTTGCGTATTTGAATCACTTTTTCGGTAGGTACCAGAACTTGGTCCACATAATCACCAAGACCCAATCTAGAAATTTCATTTTCTATATAGGTTTTGATCTTGTTTTCCTGACCGCTAACCGCTCTAACAACATACCATTTTTTATTTACACTTGTCTCAGACATTCTTAATTCTTGGTTTTTAGTTAAATCCAACTAAAATAGGCTTCAATAACTTTACTGAAAACAGTATCCACTCCCCAAATTGCCAATGAAAAAATAATAGAAAAAATGGCCACAACAACCGATAGCCTTTGTACCTCGGACCATGTTGTCCAAGTGACATTGTTTTTTAATTCTTCAAAAGATTCTTTGATATAATTTGTAATTCCTGCCATCTTATTTTTTTATTAACCTTTTTGAGACATTTCTTATTCCTACTAGGAAAAGCTTCTCGCCCATAATTTCAATTTATAAAGGTTTCTAAAATTGAAAACTTTATCTTAATTTGCACGGGTTGAGAGGCTTCCTTCGACTTCGCTCAGGATAAACTTCTCGCTCTCAACTGTGTTGCACGGGTTGAGAGGCTCGAACTCCCGACACCTGGTTTTGGAGACCAGTGCTCTACCAACTGAGCTAAACCCGTATTTGTGTCTAAAAACATGCCTCTCTAAATCCCTTTTAAACACTTGATATGTTTACCTTTGCGACCGTCTATTCTTCTCTCACGCCTTAGGCGTGACAGGTAAACCCGTAAATACAAGTCAAGGTATTCCGGAAAACCAGAATACCTTTACTTGATATTTTCTGAACTTTAATTAGTCTAAAATCTCAGTTACTTGACCAGCTCCTACTGTTCTACCACCTTCACGAATTGCAAAACGTAAACCAACGTTCAAAGCAATGGGCTGAATAAGGTCAACAGTAATTGTAAGGTTGTCTCCAGGCATTACCATTTCTACTCCACTAGGTAATGCAATATTTCCTGTTACGTCTGTTGTACGAACATAAAACTGTGGACGATAATTGTTATGGAATGGCGTGTGACGACCACCTTCTTCTTTTTTAAGGATATAAACCTCTGCTTTAAATTTAGCATGTGGTTTTACAGATCCAGGCTTACAAATTACCATACCTCTGGAAATTTGGGTTTTCTCAATACCTCTTAATAAGATACCAGCATTGTCCCCCGCTTCACCTCTATCCAAAATTTGACGGAACATTTCAATACCTGTAACAGTAGATGTTAATTTTTCAGCACCCATACCGATGATCTCAACAGGGTCACCAGTTTTAGCGATTCCAGTTTCTATACGGCCAGTTGCAACAGTACCACGACCAGTGATAGAGAACACATCTTCAACAGGCATTAGGAAAGGTTTATCAATCTCTCGAACTGGTTCTTCAATCCAAGTATCGCATGCTTCCATCAATTCCATTACTGTATCAACCCATTTTTGTTCACCGTTTAGTGCCCCTAAAGCTGAACCAAGAATTACAGGACCATTATCTCCATCATACTCATAGAACGATAGTAATTCCCTGATTTCCATTTCAACCAATTCCAATAACTCATCGTCATCAACCATATCCACCTTGTTCATGAAAACAACAAGTCGAGGAATGCCTACTTGGCGTCCCAATAAGATGTGCTCACGGGTTTGTGGCATTGGTCCATCGGTAGCGGCAACCACTAAAATCGCTCCATCCATTTGTGCAGCACCAGTAACCATGTTCTTTACATAATCTGCGTGACCTGGACAGTCAACGTGGGCATAATGACGGTTTGCCGTAGAATATTCAACGTGGGCCGTATTAATAGTGATACCTCTTTCTTTTTCTTCAGGAGCGTTATCGATAGAATCGAAACTTCTAACTTCTGATAGACCTGCCTTTGCCAATACAGAAGTAATAGCAGCAGTTAAAGTTGTTTTACCGTGATCTACGTGTCCAATTGTACCAATGTTTAAGTGTGGTTTTGAACGATCGAAAGTTGCCTTTGCCATGTTTAATTTATTTTAATCTTATTTAATATTAGTGTTCAAATTCAAATTTGTTTTAAAGAGCCAATGACGACCCCCCGATAGCTATCGGAATGAAACCCTGTTTATCTGCCGACAGGTTGACGTGACCAAGATCACTCATCTACTTCATCATTTCAATTTTTGGGCCTAACCCAGTTTATTCATTTGAGCCAATGACGGGAATTGAACCCGTGACCTCTTCCTTACCAAGGAAACGCTCTACCCCTGAGCTACACCGGCTTTAAAAATTCAAAGTTTAAACTTCAAAGTTTACAAAGTTTACAGCTTTAAAGTTTCAAACGTTAACTCAAAGTTCTTTGAGCGGAAGACGAGGTTCGAACTCGCGACATTCAGCTTGGAAGGCTGACGCTCTACCAACTGAGCTACTTCCGCAATTTTTCTTGAATTCCAATTACATAAAATTTCAAGTTCCAGTTTTTGTAATGAACGTTTTTCAAATTTCAATCCATAACTCCGTTGGAATTTGGTTTTTGAGATTTGAGATTCCTGCTTTCGCAGGAACTTTGGTGGGGAGAGCAGGATTCGAACCTGCGAAGGTGAAACCAACAGATTTACAGTCTGTCCTCGTTGGCCGCTTGAGTATCTCCCCCAAACATTACATTAACTTTTTTAAAAGAACTTAAGCCGAAAGAGAGACTGCTCCCGACATTACCCAAAACAGGCTTTTACATCTCACCTATTTATTTAAAATTTTAATTTTAAATGTCCCGAGCATTTCAATATTTTAGAGCCGATAGAGGGGCTTCCCGCCTGCAGCGGGATAAACTTCTCGCCCCAAGCCTAAAGTTTGTAAATTACAAGCTTTTGACCTCCTGTTTCGCTTCCATTTTTTGAGCCGATAGAGGGGCTCGAACCCACGACCTGCTGATTACAAATCAGCTGCTCTAGCCAACTGAGCTACATCGGCTTTTTCCTACTTTTTTAACCATAAAAAAGCCCGCTATTTCTAACGGACTGCAAATGTAGAGATTTATTTTTTTAATCAAAACATTTTTTTGAAAATTTTATCACATGTGTGTCCTTAATTTTTCCTTGCGTTTTTTTAATTGTCTTTCCAACGATGAAACTGCCATATCTGCTCCTTCTTCAAATGTTTTGCATTGTTTTTTTACCACAAAACTATCCCCTGGCACAGTTACTCTAGCTTCAAAAATTTTATTCTCTTTATCACTTGTGTTTTCAACTTTTAAATAGACATCTGACTGAATCACTTTGTCATAAAACAAATCTAGCTTATCCATACGCTTTTGAATAAAGTTAATCAACTTTTGGTCTGCATTGAAGTTAACGGATTGAGTGTTTACTTTCATCTTTTGTAGATTTAATAAAAATGACACAATAGTATAGTCTTTATACTGTTATCATTTTTGGTTAGACATTTACATACTATTTTTTACTTCTTGGGTGTGTACTGGAGTACACTTTCTTTAATTCTGATATACTATTATGTGTATAAATTTGTGTTGCTGCGAGACTTGAATGTCCAAGAAGCTCTTTAACAGCATTCAGATTTGCACCTTGGTTAAGCAAATGTGTCGCAAATGAATGCCTTAATATATGTGGGCTTCTTTTTACTTTACTTGACACTTTACTAAAATAATCATTTATAATTCTGTAAACAAGAGTTTCATAAATTTTTACTCCCTTTTTAGTCAAAAAAAGATACTCTTTATCTTTAATGGAAGTTAGAGTATTTCGTTCAATAATATATAGGTTTAAAGAATCGATAACTGAACTGATTAACGGTATGTAACGTTCTTTATTTCGCTTGCCCAGGACTTTTAACGTTTTATTGTGAAGGTCTATATCACCCAATTTAATTTGTATCAATTCTATGCGTCTGATACCGGTTGCGTAAAAAAGCTCCACCATTAATCTGTTTCTCAAGCCTTCAAAATCTGCTTCTAGGGTTAATGCGTCCAAAACGGTGCTCATCTCCTGCTCTGAAAATGGAATCTGAACTTTTTTGTTTGTTTTTAGTGCCTTATGTTTTGCCAATGGGTTTGTGCCAATGGCATCAATTTTCTGTAGAAACTTATAATACGAATTAAGTGACGATATTTTTCTGTTAATCGTTCTATTAGAAACTCCACCATCTGCCAAAGTCACGATCCAGTTTCTTATTTGCTGATAGTTGACCTGATCAATTGATGCTGTTTGGTATTCATTTAATATAAATGCTCCAAAACTTTCCAAATCTTTTTTGTAAGACGTGATGGTATGCAAAGAATAGTTTTTTTCAAGAAGCAAGTAATCTGTAAAGGATTTTAATGACATCATCAGCATTGGGAGTACACCTTAAAAATACGAAGTTTTTACGTTAAACTACTATGAAAGCAAAAAAAAATCCTTCTATTTCTAGAAGGATTTTTGTGAGTTGGATATCTAAATTATATATTCTCTTGATCTCTTAATTTCTGAATGTATTGCGCTTTTTGAATTTGCGCTCTACGCTCTACAGAAGGTTTTGTAAACTGTTTACGGATTTGCAATTGACGTTTTGCGCCAGTTTTATCAAACTTACGTTTAAAACGTTTTAACGCTCTATCTATATTTTCTCCTTCTTTAATCGGTATGATTAACATAGTGTCTTAACCTCCTCTCTTTTAAAATTTCAGTGCGCAAATATAAAACTAAATTGAAAATTAAAAACAAAAAATTAAAAAAATTGTTGTTTTTCTTTATTCTTTATACAACGAGTACTTTTGGGTCAAGTCGTCAATAAGCTTTTCCTCTTCTTCATTTTCCAAAAGGGTATTGTAGTTTTTCCAGAAGTTTTTATCATAAGGCTTTAGCGAAAAAATATCCGGATCCCATTTTAGGTTGGTTGCTTCGCTCACTTTTTCCGGGTCCAAAATTATTTCTGTAAACAAAATTTCCTGAACGGTATAATAAAAACGGGCATCCCTATCCTGCTTAGTGACCTCATCGGGCCTTTGATTCTTATCCCCCACGTTTACCAATTTTGGGGTCTCATAATAAACATAATTGGGGTACATCTTATCTTGGTACTCCATATAAGATATTTCAAGCTTGTGTCCCACATTAGTGTCAAAAAGTGTTTTGCTCCGGCTCTTTTGTGTATCCGAAGCAGCAATAAGTTGGTATTCTATTTTCTTGATGGCATAGGTATCCCAATAAATATAAATCCAGCCTTTGGCCTTATAACCATCATTATAGATTCCTTTTGTTTTCAAATCTACAAAATGTGGCCCTTCCTCTATCTTTATCTTGTAAATTTTACGGCCATTATCTGCCAAAACAGTGTCCAATTCGAAATGATGGTTCTCTAAAACTCCTTCACCAAAAAGAGCTTTAAGTTTTCCTGAATTCCTGACCAAATTCAATTTTCCTCGAAAAAGGTTTTCCAAGCCATTCACCCGCGTATCGTTCCATTTAATGGCTTTCACCAAGGAAGATGTTTTAATGGTGTCGCGTTTTAGGTTTTCGGATTTGATCCTGAGATTTTTGTTCTTGTTTTTTAAATAGGAGGTATAAATTAAGATACTATCCACATCCCGTAAGTCATAACTTTTTCGTACCTGATCTACGTTCAGCTTTAAATTTTCGGTAGAATTTGAAGCAAACCCAGAATCATAAAGAGTGATGGCACTCTCAATAAGCCACTTGAATTCAGTTCGGTTTCGTTCTTTGTGCCTTAAAAACCCTTTTTCCAAGTAGGGCTGATCTGGCATGTTTTCAGGTGATTTCTCAAGTGCTTTTAGTACAATATCGTTACCCGTTTTAGGCCTTGTTTCGGCTATTAAAACCACTTCATCCAAAGAAGCTACGTCTTCCTCCAAATAAATCTCCACTTGGTTATCGAACTCATCTACGGGAGTTTTAAAGCTTTTATAGCCAATGGAAGAAATAACAAGGGTGTCCTTTGCATATTCATTAGGCACTACCAAAAGAAATTTTCCATCCGAATTGCTAATGGTCCCTATAGTCGTATTTTCAATATAAATGCTCGCATTTTCCAGTGGCATCAATGTTCCATGATCTATAATCTTGTTCTTAAGCTCTATCTGTGCAGTAGCAGAGCTCGCAAAGAAGAAGAACATGTAGGCAAAAATGTAAATAGAAAATTTGGGGTTCATCTAGCACGGTTATTATTCAACACTAGGTTTATAACGCTTTTTGACTATTATTATTTTCGCAATAATCGTTTTGTTTTTTGCTAAAAATGGTCTGCTTATCTTTCATTTTACCCTGTATTCCTTTTTATCAATGACAATTTTAGCAATAATCTCCCTTAAGATTTCAGAAGTTCCACCACCTATAGGGCCCAATCGACTGTCCCTAAACAACCGTGCCATTGGATAATCTTCCATATAGCCATAACCACCTAAAAATTGCAAACAGCCATACACGACCTCATCGGCCATTTTTGTGGATTGCAATTTTGAAATAGTTGCCTCTTTAACCACATAGTCTCCTTTGTTCATTCTGTTGGCGACCATGTAATTATACTCTTTGCAAATTTCCATAAAGCTGTACATATCCGAAAATTTATGCCGCAATGCCTGATATTTGTTTATGGCTTTACCAAAGGTTTGACGTTCTGCCATATATTGAAGAACATAATCCAATGCGTATTCTGCTCTTGCATGGGCATTGATTCCCATGACCAAACGCTCTAACGCAAAATGCTGCATAATGTAGGTAAAACCTTTGTTCAATTCGCCCATCAAATTGCTGGCAGGAATGGTTACATTATCAAAAGCAATTTCGGCAGTGTCCGAAGCTCTCCAACCTAACTTATCCAATTTTGAAGCAGAGACCCCGGACAAGTCCTTGTCTACAATGAACATACTGATCCCCTTATTTCCCAAT
Source organism: Flavobacteriaceae bacterium (assembly GCA_036396455.1). GTDB lineage: Bacteria > Bacteroidota > Bacteroidia > Flavobacteriales > Flavobacteriaceae > Geojedonia. The sequence continues at coordinate 15,699 of DASWKU010000365.1, read as the reverse complement.
TCAGGATTTGTTTTAGCTGCAACAACCATATAATCACAGTAAACTCCATTGGTAATAAATGTTTTTGATCCATTGATAATATAGTCGTCCCCTTTTCTAACAGCAGTTGTACGGATACCTGCAACATCACTACCCCCAAAAGGTTCGGTCACGCAAAGGCATCCGATTTTATCTCCAGTAATACTAGGTGCCAAATAGTGCTGCTTGATATCGTGGTTTCCTTCTTTATTCACATGGGTCATTGCCAAATAACAATGCGCCCAAATGGCCGCTGAAAATCCACCAGAATTTATTTTTTGCAATTCTTCAAGAAGAATAACGGTATAAAACAAATCTAAATCCAAACCTCCATATTGTTCCGGATAGGCCAGACCGAAAAAGCCCATATCGCCAAATTTTTTCCAAATAAAGCGTTCTATTGTTCCTGTTTTTTCCCATTTTTCAATGTGTGGAACCACTTCCTTTTGTAGAAAATCCCTTAAACTCTGTCTAAACATTTGATGTTCTTCAGTGAAGTACATACTGCTCATAAATGCAATTTTTTAATTTTTATTCGAGGGTCAAATATAATTTAATTATCTCAATTTTATAAACTGGAAAATCTTTAACTTTTGTTAATTCATCCAGAGACTTGAAGCCTTCCCGTAACGTTCGCTCTTCAATGATATGATGTGCAATTTCATAATCTACATACTGAATGGTTACCAATTCATTGGCCGTAGCAGTATTCAAATTTAGTTTTTGAATGGCTCTTGGAGTTTTTACGGTGAAATCATTTGTGATCCGCTCAATGACTTCCTGTGATAATCCATATACATCCCGAAGCTGTATATCAGAAATAAAACCACCCCTGAACCTGTCTCTATACTTTACAATACGCTCTGATAAAGCCACCCCAATACCATTAACTGTCTGAAGTTGTATTGCAGTTGCTGTGTTTAAATCATCCTTTTGGGAAAAGGTCTTGGGTGGGGAATTTTTTTGAAAAGTCGCGGTTGAATTTTGCTTAGTATTTGTAACCCATTCCGGGAACTGAAAATATGGTGAGATTTCGTTGAGCAAAGAATCAGAAATTTTAGTGACAATTTGAAACTCTTTGGAAGAATTGACCCATTTATTTTGTTTTCTAAATGTTAAAAGTCTATCAATTTCTTCACTGGTCATTCCCAAGGTATATCCCTTATAATCTGTGATGTAATTAGGATTGAAAGGATATATAACCGGTTTATTGTTTTCAACTTCAGCCGAACGCAAAGAATCTATTTCTTTTTGGTACAACTTGAGATCTTCATCACTAATCGGAGTATCTTCAGAAGAAATCCCGATAGCCATCGGGACAACAAAAAAATAAATGCATTGAAAAGTAACGATTAAAATAAGCAATAAAAAAATCCCACTCCTCTGTCCTTTGGTAAACTTGAAGTGGGATAACATTTATGATTTATTTAGATTATACCCTTAGTTGCCTCTTATGGCCTTAAGATATCTGTTCAATTGTTTTTTAACAACCGGGAACAAGAAATAAAGTCCTATCATATTTGGAAATACCATAGCAAAGATCATGGCATCAGAGAAATCCCAAATTGATCTCATATTTGCCGCAGCCCCAATAATGACAAAGACCAAAAACAACAATTTATACGTCAAATCGGCCTTTTTACCTCTTCCAAATAAATATTTCCAAGATTGCAGCCCATAGTAGGACCAAGAGATCATGGTTGACACCGCAAATAAAACTACGGCAACTGTTAAGAACAGGTGTGAATATGGAATAAAATTTTGAAATGCCTGTTGGGTAATCCCAGCGCCTTCATAAGACATACCATCAATCATTACGGCTCCTGAACCATCACCACCATATTGAAAGGCCCCGCCAAAGTTAAAAATGATAATAACCAAAGCTGTCATGGTACAAATGACAACCGTGTCTATAAAAGGCTCCAACAACGCTACAAGTCCTTCAGACGCTGAATAATTTGTTTTTACGGCCGAATGGGCAATTGAGGCCGATCCCGCACCCGCTTCATTCGAAAATGCAGCTCGTTTGAAACCTACCAATAATACACCAATTAAAGATCCAACACCAATGGCAGTTGGATTAAAGGCTTCGGTTACGATTAAACTAATGGCATCATCAATTAAACTAAAATGGCTGAAAATAATATACAAACAAGCACCTATATATAAAATGGCCATAAATGGAACAATTTTCTCAGTTACTGAAGCGATTCTTTTGATTCCACCTATTATAATAATTCCAACAAAAAGAGCAAGGGTTACACCAATCCAAAATCCAGCACTGGTGCTTTCCAGACCCATAATATCCTTCAAAACTATGGTAGCCTGATTGGATTGCGCAGCATTACCACCGCCAAAAGAACCACCAATACAAAATATTGCAAACAAAACTGCCGCTACTTTCCCCAAGGTTGCAAAACCTTTTTCTTTTAATCCTTTGGTGAGATAATACATTGGGCCTCCATAGACCGTTCCATCAGGTCCTATATCCCGATATTGTGTCCCTAACGTACATTCCACGAATTTTGTGGACATACCCAATAGCCCGCAAACAATCATCCAGAACGTTGCTCCGGGACCACCCAAGGCGATTGCCAATGCCACACCCGCAATATTTCCATTTCCAACAGTACCAGAAACTGCAGTCGCCAAAGCTTGGAAATGGCTCACTTCCCCATGATGACTTTCATCCCTAATGGTATGAGGAATATCTCCATCGATGGCCAATTCTGTCTTTTCAACACCATGCTCGTCAATGTCGTCATATTTTCCTCTAACAACATTTATGGCCAAAGGAAATCTTCTAATATTTACAAAACCAAAATAAACAGTAAAAAAAGCTGCACTACCAACCAATAGAACGATTATAAATGGTGCCCCTGAAAAAATTTCAAAAAAGATTACGTTAGAGAAAAAGTCGGATACAGGTGCAAAGGCCTGATCAATTTGTTCGTCCAAACCCATTTCAGTGGTTTCTTGTGCAAAAGTAAAAAGGGGGGAAATTAAGGTGAAAACAGAAAGAAGAAAATTCTTCATAAGAAAGGAATGTGTTAGTTAAAAAATTAAAGCCGACAAGATGCTAAAAAAAATTGAGTTATTAAAACATTGGCTGTTAAAATGATTTACGCTCACTTAATATTGTATATGGAATTCAATTTTTCAATTTGTTCAGGACGTCCCAAAACAATAATTTTGGAGTTTGGGACCAGCCTAACTTCAGATTCCGGGTTTAGAATGTATTCGCCATGACCATCTTTAAAACCAATAACGGTACAACCCGTTTTACGTCGAAGATCCAAATCGGTAATGGTTTTTACTTCGGACGTGTTGTACAACTTTTCAACTGCAATTTCCTCAATATTAATATTAAACTTACCTACAATAGAAAGATTATCAACAAACTCCATCAAATCCGGTACCACCACTAATGATGCCATGTGATCGCCGCCAATTTTATCAGGCAAAATCACATTATTGGCACCGGCCATTTTAAGTTTATTATAGGACGTTTCCTGCGAGGCCCTACTAATAATTTTCATTTTATTGTTCATCTGTCTTGCGGATAAGACTACAAATAAATTATCGGCATCATTTGGCATAGCCAATATTAACGTACTTGCCCGATCAACTCCAGCCTGTAAAAGTGTTTCATCTTCATTGGCATTTCCAAAAACGAATGGGATGGAATCATTTTGGAATTTATCTATAAGTTCCTTGTTCTTTTCTATGACCACAAAAGGCTTTTTGTAAGCCAATAATTTTTTAGCGGCCTGCTTACCATTTCGACCATATCCACAAATGATGATATGGTTCTTTAAGCTGTCAATCTTCTTTTGCATCTTTTTTTGTGTTAGTTCTTCAAGGTTATTTTTACTTAAAATATATTCGGTAATTACAGATAGTGCATATCCTAATATAATCACACTGGCCAATATTAAAAATACGGTAAATATCTTTGCTGTATCATCAAGTGGATGTACTTCTCCAAAACCAACGGTTGTGATGGTAATGACCGTCATATAGAGTGCGTCAATCCAAGAATAGTGTGACAGTATTTTGAAGCCAATAACTCCTGCAGACAACAAACACAGTAGCAGAAAAACTGCGAGATAAATTTTGGTCCTGAATAATTTTATTAGCCTGTTGGTCATATATTATAGGTCAAAAACCGAAGAGCGTTTTGTATACACCAAATCCTTAATGCGCATCCAAAAGGCAATGAACAAATACAGTGCAAACCCAAAGCCCAAGGTCACAAAGGTCAAATACATGAATGTTGTCCTCACCACTTTGGCCCGAATTCCCAAACGGTCGGCAATACGTTGGCACACATAAAAGCCACGTTTTTGAAAATAGAGCAAGGTTTTATAAAAAATGTTCATACCAACAAAGTTGATGAAATTTTCACAACAAAAAAAGCCACTTAATTTTTTTTAAGTGGCTTTTGTACCTAAAATATTTTAATGATGAATGATTGGATCCGGATTTCCATCAGGGTCGCCATTAACAGTACCATCTGACGAAGGATTTCCCAATAATAAAACTCCCGCCGCATGAGGTGCGGCCATAGAAGTTCCACTTATGGTATTATAACCACCGTCTTTCCATGTCGAATAGATCCCGTATCCTGGAGCGCAATAATCTACAGGTGGATTACCGTAGTTAGAAAAATAGGCCCATAAATCTGGATTGTTTGCATCTCTACCATCAAGTGCAGAAATGGTATATATGTTTGGTGCATTGGCTCTTGCCGGTGAATGGTTATTGGCATTATCCGACTCATTTCCAGCGGCCAAAGCAAATTTAACTCCAGAATTTGCAGCACTAATTACGGCTTCGTCAAGTGCAGAAGACACACCTCCACCTAAACTCATATTGGCAACATCCCCGTTATTGGCGTTGGCCTTAACATAATCCACACCCGCAATAACTCCAGATACAGTACCACTTCCTCTTCTGTCCAATACTCTAACCGCCACCACAAGCGTTCCCGGAGCAACACCTACCGATCCTATACTATTGTTTAGGGCACCAATAGTTCCTGCTACATGACTCCCATGACCGTTTTGATCATCAGGACTAGTGGCACCGCCGCCACCTGTTAAGAACGACACACTTCTGGACACATCAACATTTAAATCCGGATGGTCCAAATCAATACCCGTATCAATGACCCAAGCAGTATGCGTTGAAGCTGTGGTACCACCACCAACCCTTGTGGTTCCATAAGGTATTTGTTGGTCAGGTGGTGTAGTTCCTCCTCCTCCCGGTTTCCCTTTATAAGGCGAAATACCCATGGTTTGATTGGGCTCTATACTTTTTACTTTTGGATCTTTTTTCAGGGCATTAACTTGTTCTTCAGTTAAATTGGCCGTAAAACCTTTGAGCGCATGTCCAAACGTTTCTGTAATTTCTGTGTCCTTAAGACCTACCGATTTGAATTCAGAAACAAATTTGGATTTTAAATCACTCATTTGTCGTTTATAATCTGAAGCAGATTTTACTTTTTCAAGTGGAGCCATCTTTCCAGACGTATTGTTATACACTACAACATAACTGCCCGGTATCACTTTTGAGTCCTGAAACATGATGTTTTCGGCATCAATAGTGGCTTCCTGAATGGAATCAGTGGAATCTGTTGAACAATTAATTAAGGTCAAAGTAAAAGCACCCACCAATGAATACTTTAAAATAGATTTGAATTTCATTTGCATTGTTTAAATGGTTAATGTTTTGTTAATTTTCTTGGAATATAGCATAAATAAAATGAAATGAAATGAAAACTTTTACTTTTTTCGATGAAGTACCTTTATAAAGAATTAAAGTATGGATTGACACTAAATCAAAAGTGAAAAATTCAGCATTAATGAAACCTAAACAATTATAGCGTTGCCAACAGCACATTGCAAACATTTATTTTTATCACAATATTCCGCTTTTAATTGAATCAATGCTTGTGACTGTAAAGAGGTGTGGGATACCTTTTTTAACGAATTGAAAGCTTTGATAATTGAATTACCTTCTGAAGTTATTGCACTTGCGATATTAATAATTTGATCTTCATTCTGCTGCGCTGTGTGTTTAGCATAGCAGAATTTAAGTGGCAAGACCGTATTGATCACAATCAAATCTATAAAAGACTTGGTCAGGTTTTTGATTGTGGCCTTTGTTTGTTTTTCAAAAGTATAATGTGTTTCCCAAAACGAAGATGTTGGAACATCAAATATTTCGTAAAATTCTTCAAGAGCTTGCGCACTCATTATTTTTGAAAACAGATTTTGATAGTTGTGGTATAACATGGCCAACTGTGACAATCGTAGGGTTGGAAAATTAGGCGGTCGCAATCTGAAGAATTGTAACGGCAAAACATGTAGATTGGCCAGCTGAAACTTTTGTTTTAAAAACTGGTACTCTTTTACCAGGCCTAAATAATATGGCTCCTGTACATCAAGTTCCAACAACCCAGCTTGTCCAAACAACAGTGCTTCCAATTGTTCAGGGTTGGATCGTATTTTTCTTATGATGGAAAAATCAGTGGATTGGGCCAAACTAAAAAACGCATCTCCATTGACCTTAAGCCCAAAGGTTTTGGCCAATAATTTAAACAGAACGGCTTCCCAGTCGTTTTTTGAATCAACAAGCATCTCTTGAATGGCATTGGATTTACGTTCCAAACGTTCAAAATACAATCGTTCCAACCAGTTATCAATTATAAAGGAATCCACTTCTGCAAAATCATGTTCGCAATTGATCCATTTATTTTTATTGGATAACAAGGTTTTATAGTTTTCAAAAAGTTGTTTATCAATATAGTTGCGAAGTTCTAAGGTCGCAATCACAGTATTGTCCTTTCTATATACGTCAGTGTCATGCTCCCACACCACATGAAGGGTCACATTATCATAAGCGGGATCTTGTTCATGGTTGTGCACAAACCAATCCGATGATTTGACATGGATTTCCACATTACCTGCCCAAAGTTGTCTTCCTATTTTTAATTGGGCATTAAAAAAATCCGGACCTGAATTCATATTGTGCTGCCCAACCGAAACAATTTGCACTGACTCATTTTGAATTGTTTTCAAATGAAACAAATCAAATTTTTTGTGTTTCCAAATATAATGGAGAAAATCTTCTTGCATAACACTAAGGTAGATTTTCAACATTCAAAATCCAAATTCTTTTGAAATAGAAATAAAATAGCTAACTTTATAAAAATCAAAATTTTAAAAATTTTAAGTATTGAACCTATATAATGCTTATTGAAAAAAGGACCAAAAAAATGCTTATGAGTTTTAAGTAGGAGTATAACTAAAACTTTTTTTATAAAATTCTAATTTAAAAATCGATCATTATGAAAAACCTATCATTATTAACGTTGTGCTGTTGCACAATCTTGATGTTGCAATGCAAACAGTCAGAACCCGATGCCACCATGCTCAAAGCAGATGAGGATAACCTCCGCCAAACCGATTTGGATTGGTCCAACAATGCCAATGACACTGAGACGTTCCTTACTTTTGTGCTTGATGATGCACACATGTTGCCACCAAATGAACCTCTTACTTCAGGCAAAGGTGACATTAGAACTTTGTATTCATCAATGCAAGAACTTCCTGGATTTTCCATTAAATGGGAACCAAACATCGCTGAAGTTGCAAGTTCTGGAGATATGGGATATACCATAGGAGCTTATAAACTTTCAGTTAATGACTCTACAGGAATGCCAATGGTTGATACCGGTAAATATTTGACCGTTTGGAAAAAACAGGCCGATGGCAGTTGGAAGGTTGCAGCAGATATGTTCAATTCTGATTTGCCTGCTCATTGAAAACGTTTTAAATAGCCAAATGATAACAAACCCTGAATGCGTGTTCAGGGTTTGGTTTTATATAATACTTAATATCCCATTAATTTCTTTTTCCAAAACACCAAAATCGGTAAAATCATGTTTTTTTTACCAACGTTAAATAAAAAATAATAACTTTACCATATATGCAATCGGTTGCATAAAAAACTGATTGATTAATTCCTATGAGTAAAGACAAAAAGCTACGAAGCCAAGAATGGTTTGGAGGTAATGGCAAAATGGGGTTTGTACACCGTTCATGGTTACGAAATCAAGGATATCCCAACGATTATTTTCAAGACAAACCTGTTATAGGTATTTGTAACACATGGTCTGACCTAACTCCCTGTAATGGACATTTAAGGGATGTGGCCGAAGTTGTAAAAAAAGGCATTCTTGAGGCTGGTGGTTTCCCTTTGGAATTTCCTGTAATGTCTTTAGGAGAAACCATTATGCGCCCTACAACCATGCTGTTCCGCAACCTTGTAAGTATGGATGTTGAAGAATCCATAAGGGCAAATCCACTGGATGGAATTGTGCTTTTGACCGGTTGCGATAAAACCACCCCGTCAACAATTATGGGTGCCTGTAGTGTAGATTTACCAACGATTGTGGTTCCAGGCGGCCCTATGTTGAATGGTCGCTTTAGAGGCGAAACCATTGGTTCTGGCTCTTTTAACTGGATGATCAAGGAAAAACAAAAAAAAGGTGAATTTGATGCTGATGATCTCCTAGAAGCTGAAATTTGTGCTGCTAGAAGTATTGGACATTGCAATACCATGGGTACAGCATCAACAATGGCCACTATGAGTGAGGCGTTGGGTTTAACCTTACCAGGATTTTCGTCAATTCCAGCAGCCGATTCCCGAAAAAAAGTCATGCAACAGTTATCTGGTCGACGTATTGTGGAAATGGTAAATGAAGATTTGGTACTTTCTGAAATTCTTAATAGAAAAGCCTTTGAAAACGCCATTGTCACTAACGCAGCAGTTGGTGGCTCCACTAATTTGATTATTCATTTAATTGCCATAGCACGTCGTATTGGCGTAGATTTAAAATTGGATGATTTTGACACTATTGGATCTAAAATTCCTTTGTTGATAAATCTAATGCCATCCGGAAAATACTTAATGGAAGATTTCTTCTATGCAGGAGGTTTGCCCGTTGTGATGAAAGAGTTAAATGATTTATTACATCAAGATATTGTTACAGTAAATGGCAAATCTTTTAAAGAAAATTATATAAATGCGAAATGTTACAATAGTGATGTTATTGCAACATTAAAAAACCCATTTCAAGAGAATGCTGGCATAGCAGTATTAAAAGGGAATTTATGTGAGAATGGAGCGGTGATAAAACCATCTGCGGCATCAAATAAATTGATGAAACATAGTGGTCGTGCAGTAGTTTTTGAAAGTATGGAAGATTATCATGAGCGCATCGATGATCCAGATTTAGAAATTGATGAAACTTGCGTGATCGTACTTAAAGGTGTTGGTCCAAAAGGGTATCCTGGAATGCCAGAAGTTGGAAATGTAGATTTGCCTGAAAAGTTGATACTTAAAGGAGTGAAGGATATGGTTCGCATTTCTGATGGACGAATGAGTGGGACTGCTTACGGGACTGTTGTGCTTCATATTTCTCCCGAATCAGCGATTGGTGGTAATTTAGCACTGGTCCAAAATGGTGACATGATAATTCTTGATGTGGATAAAAGAATATTACAATTAAATGTTTCTGATAAAGAATTAGAACAACGAAAAGCTAAATGGAAAGCACCTGAACCTCTAGCAAAGCGAGGTTACGTGCGCATCTATTTAGACCATGTTGAACAAGCAGACGTTGGTGCAGATTTGGACATATTGGTCGGCGGATCAGGTTTTAAAGTTGACAGGGACTTACATTAAAATTAATATATGGTTATTGTATATCTAATATTGAGTGTGTTGTTAATTATTGTATTAACAGCAAGGCTTAAAATTCATCCTTTTGTTGCTTTATTACTGGTTGCCATTTTATACGGAATTTTTTCAGGAATGCCATTAAATCAAATTATTACCTCAGTTAATAAAGGATTTGGAGACACATTAGGCGGTATCGGCATGATTATTATTTTAGGGGTTATCATAGGTGCCTTTTTAGAAAATTCAGGTGGGGCCTATACATTGGCTGAAAAGGTTTTAAAGTTTACAGGCATTAAAAAAATTCCACTGGCAATGGGAGTCATTGGTTGGTTTGTATCCATTCCCGTATTCGCAGACAGTGGGTTTATGTTATTGGCACCACTTAACAAGAGTTTATCAAAAAGGGCAGGAATTACATTATCTGGAACCGCAATTGCTTTAGCACTTGGGTTGACCGCTGCACATACAATGGTTCCTCCCACTCCAGGGCCAATTGCTGCAGCACATTATTTGAATGCCGATTTAGGCTTGGTCATGCTATTTGGAATTCCGGTAAGCCTGTTTGCATTGTTCATGGGGCTTATTTTTATCAAGATATATGTAACCAAAACTTTTATTGATCCTGACCCAGAAATCACAGAAGAAGAAATTATCGAACGGCTCAAAACAGCACCAAGTGCTTTAAAATCTGCAATTCCAATTTTTGTTCCAATCATTTTAATTGTGATCAAATCATTGCTGACTTCTGTTGGTGGATTCATTAATAATGATTATGATTCGTTTAATTTAATCATTAAAATCCTGTTCTTTTTAGGAGAACCGTTTATCGCCTTATTGATTGGCTGCATTTTATCCATTTCACTTCCTGAAAAATTGAATTACAGCATGTTTTCAAGTTCAGGATGGATAGGTAAAGCATTAGTTGGTGCGTCCTCAATTTTATTGATTACAGGTGCCGGGGGCATTTTCGGGCAGGTATTAAGAGATTCCGGTATTGCAACAACCTTAGGTGAAGTGCTCTCAACCGTACATATAAGTATCTGGCTACCTTTTTTGTTGGCTGCTGCGATTAAAACCGCCCAAGGTTCTTCAACAGTATCTTTAGTGACCACAGCTTCCATTTTAGCTCCAATGATGATATCATTAGGATTTGAAACCGAATTGCAAAAGGCCTTGGTTGTAATAGCCATTGGTGCAGGTTCAGCAGTAGTTTCACACGCCAACGACAGTTTCTTTTGGGTTGTAACTCGGCTCTCAGGAATGGATGTCAAAATGGGCTATAGGTTCCATACTTTAGGAACCTTGATTTTAGGAACTTCTGCATCAATCATATTGTTTATAGCATATTTAATTTTAACATAATGAAGATTTATAATACTGAAAAAGGAATTCTAATTCAATCGGGAAATTCAAATTTCCTGACCATTGAAAATTGGGATCATTTTATAAATGATGATCATTTATTACACAAAATAAAGCAGCTTATTTCACATTTAAAACCCATTGATAATACTGAAGATATTATCGCAGCCCACCTGCTTGTTCCTATGCAAAGCCAAGAATTATGGGCAAGTGGCGTTACCTATTTCAACAGCAAATTAGCGCGGCAAGAAGAAAGCAAAAATGCTGGCGGAGGGTCTTATTATGAAAATGTATATCATGCTGATCGACCAGAATTATTCTTTAAAGCCAATGTCAATAGAACCGTCCCTTCTGGCGGCAAGGTCAATATAAGAAAAGACTCTACATGGAATGTGCCCGAACCTGAATTAACTTTGGTCATTACCTCAACTGGAAAAATAATTGGATACACCATAGGCAATGACATGAGCTCACGCAGTATTGAAGGTGAAAACCCATTGTATTTGCCTCAAGCTAAAACTTATGATGGTTGTGCCGGTATTGGCCCTTGTGTTTATATAATTGATAGATCGCTTTCTACTGATACGACAATAATAATGAACGTAACAAGGAATGGTAAAATTATTTTTAAAGATTCAATTAAAATTGAGCAAATGAAGCGTAAGCCAGAAGAATTGGTTAGTTATCTATATCGTGAATGTACCTTCCCTTTTGGAAGTCTTCTAATGACAGGAACCGGCATTGTACCAACTACAGGCTTTACACTGCAAAGCCACGATAAGATAGAAATAACCGTTGATTGTATAGGAACCTTAATAAATTATGTAAAATGATGAATAAAAAAATAAATATTAATTTCAATAGAATGGAAAAAATCATAATAATACTTTTAACCATTATTACAGTACGGTGCAGCAGTAGCGACTCTGGCCCAAATCCAGATCCAAATCCTAAACCAACTGAAACTATTGAAGCTGATGCTTCAATTATAAATGTAGCTGACCAAAAACAATTAATAAGAGGTTTTGGCGCAGCTACAGTATTTGATCCACCAGGAGTTTCAGAATTAAATACTTCAGATTATGATAAATTATTTGGAAATAATGAAGGGCAAATAGGTTTGTCTATTTTAAGAATAAGGGTCGCCACAGATGATAATTATAGAAGTAAAGAATTAAATCGTGCAAAAAGCGCAAAAGCTAGAGGCGCAATAGTAATTGCATGCCCCTGGAGTCCCCCGGCCTCTATGAAAACAAATAATAATCTTATTGGTGGTTCTTTAAAAACTGAATCTTATGAAGATTATGCAAATTATTTAAATGATTTCGCAAGCTATATGACAGCTAACAATGCCGGTTTATATGCCATTGGAGTTCAAAATGAACCAGATATTCAAGTATCCTATGAATCATGTGATTGGACAGCTTTTCAAATACGGGATTTTTTTAAAGATTATGGCCATTTAATCACAAACACCAAAGTGATTTCGCCGGAGTCGTTTAATTTTAATCATACAACCACAGACCCAATGTTGAATGATGATATGGCATCAAGTAATGTTGATATTGTTGGAGGACATATCTATGGTAGTGGATTGACCGATTATCCTTTAGCGAGAAGTAAAGGCAAAGAAGTTTGGATGACCGAGCATTTGGATACAGAAATTACTTGGGATGCAGTTTTTGCTACTGGAAAAGAAATCCATGATTGCATGACTATCGGAAATTTTAACGCTTATATATGGTGGTATGCCAAGCGATTTTACGGCCCACTTGGTGAAGATGGGGTCATTACCAAACGTGGTTATGTCATGTCTAATTATTCCAAATTTATTAGGCCCAATTTTGTACGAGTAGATGCAACAGCCAATCCTAAAACCAATATTTATGTAAGTGCCTTTAATGGAAACGGGAAAACAGTAATTGTCGCCATTAATACAGGAACTTCCAACGTAAACCAACAATTTGCCATTAAAGGCACAACAGTAACTTCAATTACACCTTATGTAACGTCAGAAAGCGAAGACCTTGTTACCAAAGCACCAATAGATTTAAATCCAGATATAGACGCATTCAAATTTACTTTACCTCCAAAGAGTATCACAACATTTGTTAGTAATTAATTGCACAACAGATGAATAATTGGAATGAACAAAGTAAAAACCAAAGTGGTTTCTCTTATAAATTTATATTAACTTTAAAACATTAACATTAAGACCATAACCAATGAAGACACTTAAGATGCTCTCACTTTTAACCATCGTTTGTTTTTCATCCATCTCATTCGCCCAAGTGATGGAGCCATCAAAACAATTTCATCATGTGTTGTTATTTAAATGGGCCGATAGTTTGAATATTTCTGCCAAAAACGAAGTCATGACTTTGTTTAAAGAATTGCCTTCAAAGGTTGAAGGTTTTAACAACATCAATATTTTAGATCTGGCGATGTCATCTGATGGTTTTGATACGCTTTTTATTATGCGTTTTGCTTCCAAAGAGGCGCAGGACATTTATCAACAACATCCTGACCACAAGAGAATTCAGGCCATCGCTCCTCCCCTGATTGCCAAATTTAGTGAGTTTGATTATTGGGAATAGCTCAATATATAACATTTATGATCAGGATATTTCCTTAATTTGTCATTGAAAATAATAAAAAGCACAAAATGAATATTCAAGAGGATATTAAAAATAAATTCATTAGAACCCAAAAAGCACTGACGTTAAAACCTTCATTGGGTTTGGGCACAGGAATTTCCAAAACTCGTATCGTCAATGGGCTTTCATGTGAGACCCGAGAAGGCGACTGGGTATTTAAAGCAGATATGCCCAAACAAGTTGGTGGATCTGCAACCGCATCAAGCCCTGGCGCATTAGGTAGAGCTGCTTTGGGAAGTTGCTTGGCCATTGGCTATATGTTATGGGCCTCTAAGCTTGATGTTGCAATTGATAGTTTAGAAGTGGAAATTCAAGCCGATTATGACGATGGCAGTTTATTTGCCACTTCAGATAATCCTCCAGGATACTTACAGATTCGATATCTTGTAAGGGTTAAAAGCCCTGCTTCACAAAAGGAAATTGAGAATATGTTGAACTTAGGCGATAAACACAGTCCGTATTTGGATGTGTTTTCCAGGGCACAATCCTGTGTAAGACAGGTTGAATTTATCAAATCATAAAATGCTATTAGTATGAAGCCGGAATTGCAACTTAGAATTCAGAGATATGGTTGGGACAAGGCCGCTGAATTTTATGAAAACTGTTGGCAAAACCAGTTAAAGCCTGCCCATGATCTTTTGCTGGAAGTTTCCAATATCCAACCCAACGAACACATTATCGATATTGCTGCCGGAACTGGGTTGATCACCTTTAGAATGGCTGAAAAAGTTGGACCATCAGGACATATTTTGGCTACCGATATTTCAGATGAAATGGTAAAAATTGGAAATAAATTAACCGGTTCAAAAGGGTTAAATAACGTTCAATTTGAAAGAATGGATGCTGAACACTTATTATGTGATGACGGAACATTTGATTTGGCCACTTGTGCTCTTGGTCTCATGTATTTTCCCAACCCTGATGCTGCATTGGCCGAAATGTATCGCGTGTTAAAACCCGGTGGGCGTGCCGTAACAGCCGTTTGGGGATCACGAAAAAAATGTGGTTGGGCCGAAATATTTCCTATTGTGGATGCAAGAGTGAATACCGATGTTTGTCCTATGTTCTTTAATCTTGGAGAAAGCGAAGTCCTTAAATATCCTTTTGCAAATGCTGGCTTTAAAGACATTACATTATTGAAAATTGAAACCAAACTTATTTATACTTCAGATGAGGAAGCCTGTGCCGCTTCTTTTTTGGGTGGTCCGGTTGCCATGGCGTATTCGCGATTTGATGAACATACAAAAATCGAGGTTCAAATGGAATATATTAAATCCATTGAACCTTATAAAACTGAAAACGGTTATGAAATACCAGGTGAGTTTGTCGTCTGTAGTGGGATTAAAGCCTAATATTTTGATTCAATAAAGCATTATCATCGAACCACTAAAAACTATTGTGAAATATCAAAAATGAAAAAAATTCCCTTTCCAATTATTACTTTGTTTTTATCCTTATTGCTAGTGCTCAATTGCAATTCCAAAAAGGAACAGCTCTATTTAACACCAAACCCTGTTATTCCTACTCCTTTGCAGATGGAATATCAACACATGGAAACTATAGGCTTTGTTCATTTTACCGTAAATACGTTTTCCGATAAGGAATGGGGCTACGGTGACGAAAATCCAGAAGTGTTCAATCCCACACAATTGGATGCCGAACAATGGGTGACGGTCGCCAAATCTGCTGGCCTAAAAGAATTGATTCTTACGGCAAAACACCACGATGGGTTTTGTTTGTGGCCAAGTGCCTATACCGAACACAGTGTTAAAAATAGTCCTTATAAAAATGGCAAAGGCGATATCGTAAAGGAATTTATCACCGCATGCCGTAAACATGGATTAAAAGCAGGCCTATATCTGTCGCCTTGGGATCGAAATCATAAGGACTATGGAAAACCGGAATACAT